>JAQUPB010000067.1 GCA_029004185.1 Bacteroidales bacterium
AATCGGCAATATGATAGTATGCATTTTGTGCAAGCGAGTCATCCTGTTTTACGATAATTTCAAAATATTCCAGTGCCTTATTGTATTTTCCGCAGCTGTAATAAGAAAATCCGAGTTCGTAAATGTCGTTTCTTGTTATGTCGTTTTTTGTTTTTTCCTTGTATTTTTCAAGATAAATTATTGCTTCGGGGTATTGTGCATCCTGATAATAAGCTTCTCCGAGAATTCTGGAAATTTCGGAAGTCCTTTTCACCCTGTTTGAATCAAACAGCATCGGCGGAGCATAATCAATAACCTTTTTAAAATTGCCCTGCAAAAAATAAATCTGTGCTATATAATAAGGAATAATGGGAGCGAAGTTGGTGTCGCCTTTTATTTTCAAAAATCCCTGCAATGCAATTTCATAATTTTTTTCATTAAATGAAATGTGGGAAAAATAATATTTTGCAGGTACGTAATATTTCGATGTGGTATCAGTGACTTCAGCAAAAGCATTTTTTGCTTTGCTCATGCTGTCAAGATTAAAATAGCTGTACCCCGATTCAAAATAATATTCGGTTTGTTCTTTTTCGGTTAAATCCGAAGGTTCGATTTTTTCAAACCATTTCACGACGTCTTTGTATCGCTTTTTTCTGTAGCTGTTTTTTCCGAGCTGAAAGTATGCGTATTTGGCTTTTGGGCTTTCTTCGTGCCTGTTGACGAATTGGAGCAGGGACTGTTCGGCATCGCTGTTAAAAAGTTCCAGAGAACATAATGCGGAATAATATTCGGCATTTATTCTTGTTTCATCGCATTCATCGGAAATAATTTCAATAACTTTATTAAAACTTTCCTGAGCGGCGCCATATTTTTGCTTGTTGAAAAGTTCTGTTCCTAAGCGATACTCCGAATCCGGAGCATTATAAATTAAAGTTTGCTGCGAAAAAAGAAATCCGAAAAAAAATAAATTGATTGAAACAAGCAGAAAAATCCGTAATTTTATCATAATAAAACAACTTAATTAAGTTCGCCAAAATTAACTATTAAAGGGAATTTAATGCTTTAACAGACATTACAACTTAATAACAAGTTAATAACAATTTTTTATATGCTTATACTTTTAAATTCTCTTTTGACAGGCAATCTGAAACTTTTTGAAAATAAAATTTAAAATATAATTTTTAAAATTTTCCTTAAAAATATAGCTTTTTAAAATATTTTAGTAAATTAGCATTTGTTAACTGCATTTTATTAACAAAAAATAACTGAAGTTGAATAAAATCCGAAATATGAAAATATTTAGGTTGTTGTTTGTTTTGTGTTTTTTATTGACGGGATATTTATTTTCTTTTGCTCATAATCCGGGAAATAACTCCGATACAAATAAAGCATATATTAATGATGACCCGATTCTTGAAATGCTTGACAGTCTTTCGGCATCAAGGTATATGTTGTGTTCCGATTTTACCACTGACGTGAACATTCTTAATAAATATAATTTCGCACCCGATTTTACACCTGCATATACAGATGAAGAATATAAAGAAAGAATTGCCAAGCTGAATGCAGCATCGCCTTTTCCTTATGTTTACAATAAATATGTGAGAGATTATATACAGGTGTATACTGTAAAAAAACGACAGCTGGTGTCGCGTATGCTCGGTTTGGCACAATTATATTTTCCGCTTTTTGAGGAAATGCTCGATAAATACAAACTGCCCCTGGAACTGAAATATCTTGCAATAGTTGAATCGGCATTAAATCCTTTTGCACTTTCACGTTGCGGAGCCGCAGGTTTATGGCAGTTTATGTACAATACATCAAAGTTGTACGATATTGAAGTCAATTCATATGTTGATGAACGTTATGATGCTTATAAGGAAACCATTGCTGCGTGCGAATATTTGCAGGACCTTTACAATATTTATGGCGACTGGGCTTTGGTTCTCGCGGCTTACAATTCCGGACCAACCAATGTAAACAAAGCCATCCGCCGTGCTCACGGAGCAATAAATTTCTGGGACATAAAAAGATATTTGCCGCGTGAAACACAGGGTTATGTACCTGCATTTATTGCTGTCAGTTATGTTATGAATTATGCATCGGAACATAATATTTATCCTTTGGAACCACGAATTACTTACCATCAGCTCGATACAATAAAAGTAAATCATTCGGTTACATTCGAACAAATTTCTGCAATTCTGAAGGTACCTCAGGAAGATCTTAAATTCCTCAATCCGGTTTACAAAAAGGGCATTATTCCATATATAGACGAATCACAAAGCATAATTTTACCTTTTGAACTTATAGGGGATTTTATTAAAAACGCTGAATTAATATATAGTTATGTGTCTCCGGTTGAAAACGAAAAACAAAAACAATTACTGGCAAAACTTAATATTCCATTTATAGATAAATCAACAAAACAAGATTCAACTACGGTTTCCAATGTTTTACCGGATTCCGATTCGATTGTAAAAAATAATGAACAAAAAGTTTCTTCAAACCAAAATACACCTGTTGAAACCGTAAAAGGTGAAAACAAACAGGAATATTACATTGTGAAAAAAGGAGAAGGATTAGGAACCATAAGCGGTAAGTTTAATTGCTCGGTTAACGATTTAATGCAGTGGAATAATTTAAACTCTCAAACAATACATCCCGGACAAAAACTTATAGTTCATAACGAAATACAAAAAGATACGGCAATAGAAAAAAATAACTTCAATAAAAACATTACTGAGACAAATTCAAATCAGAAACCGAACCAAAATACACAAAGCAAAAAAGTTATTTATCATACAGTGCAAAAAGGAGATACTTTATGGAGTATAGCAAGTCTTTATAAGGGAGTAACAGTTGAGGAAATAAAAAGACTTAACAAAATATACGACTCACGTCAATTAAAACCGGGCACAAAACTTAAAATAGTTTTATAATTTATTCCCCCGGACAAATATATTTTGCTGAAACGAAAATTTAGTTTTATCTTTGTGAAGTAAAAATTAAAATACATGATACTTTTTTCGAAATATTATTATTACTATTTTTATTCTTTAAATGGGATTTAAGGAATTTATATGTATTTATAAATAACTGAAAAGTCCCGTAAATTCGGGACTTTTTCATTTAAACCTATTAAATTTTAATTATGATAATTGAAGAAGCAAAAAGATTAGGTAATGTAAGCGAATATTATTTTTCGAAAAAGCTTGATGAAATCCGTGAAATGCAGAAAAGCGGAAAGAACGTCATAAATCTCGGCATCGGAAGTCCCGATTTATGTCCTTCGGAAAATACTATTGAAGCATTATACAAATCTGCAAAAAATCCGGCAAATCATGGATACCAGAATTACCGCGGCATTCCCGAACTAAGAAAAGCAATTGCGGATTTTTATAAGAAAATTTACAATGTTCCGGTGAATGAAAACGAGGTGCTTCCTTTAATGGGTTCGAAAGAAGGAATAATGCACATTTCCATGGCATTTTTAAATAAAGGAGATGAGGTATTGATTCCAAATCCGGGGTATCCTACATATACTTCCGTTTCGAATCTTGTTGAAGCAAAAATCAGGTATTATGAGCTGGAAGAAAAAAATGAATGGTCGGTAAATATTGATAAACTTAAAAATTCGGATTTATCGAAGGTGAAAATTATGTGGCTGAATTATCCGAATATGCCGACAGGCGCACGCATAAGTGATAAATTTTATGAGGAATTAATTTCTTTTGCAAAGGAAAAAAAGATTTTGCTGTGCAACGACAACCCGTATAGTATGGTACTGAATGATTCTCCAAAAAGCCTGATGGAATTCGATGGTGCCTGTGATGTGGCAATTGAATTGAACTCTCTCAGCAAATCGCATAATATGGCGGGATGGAGGGTAGGTTGGATAATCGGAAACAAAGATTACATAAATTCGATTTTAAAAGTTAAAAGTAATATGGATTCGGGAATGTTTCTTGGAATTCAACATGCGGCTGTTGAAGCATTGAACAATCCTCAGGAGTGGCATGCTCAAAGAAATGAAGTTTATAAAAAAAGAAAGGTGCTTGCTGAAAAATTACTTGATATATTGAATTGCAAATATTCTGATGAACAGGTAGGAATGTTTGTTTGGGCGCGAATTCCGGACAACATTGAATCGGTTGAAAAATTTACTGATGATATTTTATATAACTCAAATGTTTTCATAACTCCTGGAATTATTTTCGGAACAAACGGTTCAAGATATGTACGGGTTTCTTTATGCTGCAAGGAAAATGTTTTTGAGGAAGCAATAAAAAGAATATCAAACAAAAAATAAGCATATTACAAACTTTTAGAAATTTGACTTTTTACTGAAATAAAATTGTTTAATTGTTATATTGTTAAATTGCTATAGAGCAACCTTCGGTAGTACATACGTAAATGATAAAAACAACAATTAAACAATTTAACAATGTAGCAATTTTAATATAATCTTTTAATTTTTTAAATCTTTTAATCTTTAAATTATGAACATAGTAATAATAGGTGTAGGATTAATCGGCGGGTCGGCAGGACTTGCACTACGTGGTTTTTTAACTACAATAATCGGAGTTGGGCGTAATCCTGAAAAAAATAAAAGAGCAATGGAGCTTGGATTAGTTGATAAAATAATGCCTTATGATGAAGCATTAAAAATCGGGGATTTAATTATTATTGCTATTCCGGTAGATTCTGCTGAAAATCTGATCACAGATGTTTTAAATAAAATAAAATCCGATGCTGTTGTTGTTGACATGAGTTCAACTAAACAGAGAATTTGTGAAGTAATTAGAAATCATCCCAGAAGAAGGAATTTTGTTGCTTCTCACCCCATTGCCGGAACCGAGTATTCCGGTCCGGATGCTGCAATACCAAATTTATTTACAGATAAGGTTTCTATTATTTGCGAAAAAGAATTAAGTTCAAAAGAAGCTTTGGCAAAGGTTTTAGAAATGTACAAAATTTTAAAAATGAATGTTATTTATATGAATTCGAAAGAGCATGATAAACATATTGCTTATGTATCGCAACTTTCACATATATCATCATTTGTGCTTAGTTTAACTGTTTTTGAGATTGAAAAAGATGAAAAAAATATTTTCAATCTTGCAGGAAGCGGTTTTGCTTCGACAGTACGTTTGGCAAAAAGTTCGCCCGACATGTGGGCTCCGATTCTTGAGCAAAACAGCGAACACTTGTCAAAAGCATTAACTACATACATGAATTATTTGAATAAATTTAAAACTTCAATTGAAGAAAAAGATAAAAGTAAACTTCATGAATTGATTACAGAAGCTAATATTATTAAAAAAGTTCTGAAGTAAAAACACAGCCACAGATTCACAGATAAAGAAATTATTATTTTTGTGTTTTTATTTTATTTGCTGATGATACGCAAAACCTTATTTTCCTTATCATTCTATTACCTTAGTAAAAAATAAGCAAATGAAAATTTTACCTTATTCTGCATAAATAAGGTAATAAGGTTGAGAAGTTGTGCCTGTCATTCTTTTTTACTAAGGTTAATGGAAGAAAAATAAGGTTTTTTTGAGTAACATGAGTTATCTGTGAATCTGTGGCTTTTTTTTATATTTTTTCTATCCAGTCAGCAATATATTCAAAAACTTTTTCTTTTCCGACATCGTTATGCAATTCGTGATAGAAATTTTCCCAGACCTTGAAAGTAGTTATATTTCCTGCAGTTTGCGAGTATGATTTTGTTGCATCAAAGGAAATTATCCGGTCATTTGTCCCGTGCATTATAAGTAAAGGAATATTAATTTTATTTTTTTCCGAAAGAATTTGTTTTGCCGCTTCTTCAATAAGGCAAAAGAGTTTTACCGAAATTTTATTATGAACAAAAGTGTCTTCCCTTCGGTTTTCAATAATTGCTTCATCCTGCGAAAGGTCACTTGCTTTTAGCCCATTGCTCATTGATAATTGAGGAAAAATTTTCGATATGAATTCTGCCGTTAACAGTAATGGTTTTGGTACTTTTAATTCAAGTTCAAGCCAGGGAGCGGAAATTATCATTGCTTTCAAATACGGTTTTCTTTCGTAAAAATATTTTAATGCAATATTCCCTCCCATGCTGTGACCATATAATATTTTCGGTATGCCGGGAAAAATAAGTTCGGAATTTTTCATTAATGTTTCAACATCATCAAGTAATAAATTATAATTTTTTGCATGACCTCTTTTACCTTCAGATTTACCGTGCCCCCGCAAATCAAGAGAAAGAAAACCATAATTTCTGTTTACAAATTTTTCTGCCCATTCGTTATAACGCCCGCTGTGTTCACCCAATCCATGCACAAGGCAAATTACGGATTTCGGATTAACCTCCGGTTCCCAGCTGCACGCAAATAAATTCAAATTATCGGATGACTTCCAGTTATATTCTTTATAAATCATTGCGTTTTTTTAATTTTTAACTATAAACAACAAACATTTTGAACTACAAACATATTTCATTCATTCAAAAACCGATTGCAGAACACCTGCGGATTTTATGTTTTTAAAACTTTCAAGATGCAATTCATAAAATCTTATTATATTTTCAAGAAGTTTTTTCTTTTTTAATTTTTCGAATTTAAGTGTTTTTAAATCTTCAAATGATGTGCTTATGAGTTTGCTGAAATATCCTGAATCAGCAGGTGAAATATAGTTTGCAGCAATTAATTCATTTTCGGTAAAAATGCCTTCCCTGAGATTAAAATATTTATTTTTATCAGAAAAATTATTTTGCGGAAAAAACCCGAGATGTTTGGTTAACAGCATCATGAAAACAAGATGAAAGTGAGAAACATTATCGCTTGTGTTATCAAGAAGTATTACCGAATTATAAATAAAGTCAAACAGATGTTCGTTTTTTTCTTCTTCCCGTATTGATTTGTTCAGGATTTCTGAAATGAACAGCAATACGGAAGCTTTATTAATATCAGCATTTATTGTTTTGAACGTATGAGAAATTCTTGCGTCTTTTATATTCTGAATATGGCTTTTTGTTTTATTATATACAATCAAATCAAGCAATGTCAAAGGTTGAAAAAGATTTGCCTTGAATTTTGCTTTTCTTGACTTGACTCCTTTTACTATATATGATTTTAAACCGAAAGCCTCCGTATAAATTTTTACTATAATGCTGGATTCACCGTAACTTATATATCGGAGAACAATTCCTTTGGTTTTAAAAAGCACTTTGAGGATTTTTTTGAAAGTGACTTAAATTAATATATGTACTTAGAGTTAAAAAATAGCCACAGATTCACGGATTAATTTAAGATTTCAGATTTATTTAAAAAACCAAAATTGAACTTGTTTACCAATAGACAAGGTGTTTAAATAAAAAAAGCAATTTAACAATTAAACAATTTAGCAATAAATTATATTTAATCTGTGAATCTGTGGCTATTTTTTTCATATCTTCTTCTTTATGAAAAGACACTAATTAATAAACATAATTTTTGTAACAAAAGTTTTTGTGCCTTTATCATTACTGCAGAATACGAGATAAATACCCGTTTGAGCTTTTTCGTCCTTGAAATTTTTACCATCCCATATTGCCTGTCCGCCTTCTGCAGTTGTTTCAAATATCAATGCTCCGCTTATATCTGTTATCTTAACTCTTGCATTGGTTGTTAAACCCTTAATGGCAATCAAACCCTCATAATTATGAGGTACAGGATTAGGATATGCATAAACATTATTAAAATCGGTTCCTCCCAGTGTTGCCGTTCCTTTGTAAGAAATCAATCCTTTATCGGTTCCGAAAAAAACTTCTCCGTTATTATTGTTTATTGCAATTGCAGTAATCGTATTTGAAGGAAGAGGACTATTATCTATGGTAAAATGTTCAATTTCTTTTTGTCCGTCGGGAGACATAAGGAAAACACCGGCTTTTTGTGTGCCTACCCATTTTCTGTTAGCACCATCAACGACTATTGAAGTTACGGATTCAAATTCAAATAAATATTGTGCATGACCGTCCTGGTCAATTAATATTTGCTGGGCATCGAAATTTTCATTTGAAAAAATTTTATCGGGAGAATAAAAAACCGCAATGCCTTTATCTGTTCCAACCCATACCTGACCATTCAAATCACTTGCCATGCAAAAGGAAATATTACCGGGGATACTTCCGTTTCCCTGCTGGTTATTCATAACTATAATCTTATCATCATTTGTTGTTGTTGGGGTTCCGTTGTCATTAAAAACGGCAATATTGCTGGTTCTTGGCAGCAATATCCATTTTTGACCAAATGTATCTATTAATATTTGTGTTATTGAACTATAAGTGGATATCTTATTGTTCAGTGAATATGAAAACCATGTGCCATCGGGTTTTAAAACGCATACAGGATTTGTTGAACCCGAATTTGTCATCCATAAATTATGGTCTTTATCAAAACATAATCCTCCTATGCCAATCCATCTGTAAGTTCCGTTCTGGGGAGGAACTTTCAGGGGACTGTTTTGATCATCATAGATTTTTGTAATTTTGTTATCTTTAAATTCTATCAATCCTCTATACCACGAACCCGCATAAAGTTTTGTTTCATCATTAGGGTTAATAATAACACAGTTTATGTCAAAAAGTGTATCCATCTGAAGATTATTGCTTCTATTTAAAATTTCCCAGTCATTATTTTTTAAAACAGATACTCCTTTGTTGTTCCATATATTTCCATAAGAAGCACTTCTTCCTCCCGGAGCTATAGCAAGGGCATTTCCCGACAATGAAATATCCACTGCGTTTTCAGTAGCAGGTCCGTCAGGAAAAATCGTGTCGTTTGCTGAAGAACTGTATTTAATTAAACCACTTAAATTATCAGCTGACCATAAGATATTATCTTTATCAATAATTGCCTGCCATGGGGATATTGCCCAATATGCTTGAGAAACCTGATTGTTATTGTCAAAGACATACATTATATACCATGAACTTCCTATAATTAATTTATCATAACAAACTTCCATGCTTAATCTATTGGAGTTATTTATTGTAGAATCGTATATGCTCCAGTTACTGCCGTTGAAAGCATACAGAATATCTTTTCCGCTTGGTTTTTTACTGTTGGCTATTATAAGATTATTAAAAGAACATATTAAATTGTAAGTTGAATCATTAATTAAAGTATCGAGTGTCCACGATTCGTAATTGGCAAGATTAGAAGAATTAATATTTGCAGAATATATGCCTTTTGATGTGGCTGCATAGAATTTACTGCCATCGAAAGTAAGGTCGTTAATTTCCACATCACTTCCGCCAATTCCGATTTTATACGTATCTTTTATTTCATATTTTTCAAGGTCAACCACCACTATTCCGAAGCTTGTAGATAAATATGCAAATCTGTCGAAAAAAAGAATATCGTTAATTACTTTTTTCCCGGAAATTGATTTGCGTTTTATATCCGGAATATTGTAAATCTTATTATTTTTAATTACATCAATATTCGTGTTTTCATAAGCAATAAATAATGCTTCGTTTGATTTGTTGTAATTAATTTTTTTAATATCAACATCTGATAATCCTGAATTTTTTGTAATTAAATTAATTGAATTATCCGATTTGTCTAAATAGAAGATACCTAAGGCAGCTGCGCAAAATATTCGGTTGTCGGCTTCGGTAACCGAAACCACACTTTTGAAGGGAAAATAAGGTTTCCATTGTCCTATAGCAATTTCCTGTGCTCTGGTGATTAAAAAGCTTAATGAAAATAAAATTAAGAAGAAAAATCTATTCACGAAATTCATACATATAAAGGCTTGTTGGTAGTACTTATTTTTAACAAAACTAATTAATTTGAATATTATTGTAAAAAATAGAGAATAAATTTATAAGTTTTCACTAACTTTGCGTTAAAATAGAGGGCCCCGTAGTTCAACTGAATAGAATATCAGATTTCGGCTCTGAGGGTTGGGGGTTTGAATCCCTCCGGGGTCACTAAAAATATCCATTATCTGAATTGACAAAGATATTATAATTTGAAATAATTTGTGAATTTGTGAAGTGGTGAATTTGCGAAGCCTCTCCCGACAATGAAACTCGTCGGGAAGTCCCCCTTGAGTGATTAAAAAAACAAATGATTTTACCCGATAAGTTTTTTCAAAGCATCTTCGGCAGCGTATTGTTCGGCTTTTTTCTTTGAAAAATCAACTCCTTTTCCTTTTGTTTCTTTATCTATAAGAACATTTACATGAAATAATTTATTTCTGCCTTTTCCTTCTTCTTTTTCCAGGGCAAATTCAACGGTTTTCCTTTCTTTCTGAGCCCATTCAATCAAGCGACTTTTAAAATTCAATTCTGTGCTTTCGAGTTCATCAACATCAACATGATATTTGATTATTCTTTTTAATATTATTTTTTTTGTAAAATTATAACCTTTGTCAAGATATATTGCTCCGATAAATGCTTCAAAAGCGTTACCGCTGACACTGCTTTTATTATTAATGGAATCCTTATCAATAAGAAGTAATTTGCCTACACCCATTTTTTCGGAAAGTTTATTAAGGTTTTCGCGGCTCACAATTTTTGAACGCAGTTGAGTGAGGAATCCCTCGTCTTTATATGGAAATTTTTTGAAAAGATAATCGGCAATTACTGCACCGAGAATTGCATCGCCGAGATATTCCAGACGTTCGTTGCTGTCTTTTATTCCCCCGCTGAGTTCGCTGGCAACCGATCTGTGCCGGAAAGCCATTTTATATAAAAAAATATTACCGGGATAAAATCCGGTAATATTTTTAATAGAATTTGCGAGTTGTCTTTCTTCTACAGATAATTTTTTTAAAAATTTCAGCAAAATGACTATCCGTTAAATTTTCTGAAAATCAAACTTGCATTATGTCCACCGAAACCAAAACTATTGCTCATAGCTGCCCTTACAGTTTTTTTCTGTGCTTCGTGAAATGTATAATTTAACTTTGGCAGCTGAGGGTCATCGGTAAAATGGTTTATTGTGGGTGGAATGATATCATTACAAACAGCGAGAACAGAAGCAATTCCTTCGGTTACACCGGCTGCACCCAGCAAATGTCCGGTCATTGATTTGGTTGAGCTTATGTTTAATTTATAAGCATAGTCGCCGAATAAATTAACTATTGCTTTAGTTTCACTGATATCACCAAGTGGAGTGGAAGTTCCGTGTACGTTTATATAATCTATGTCTTCAGGTTTAAGGTTATTATCTTCAAGAGCACTTTTCATAACTAAAATAGCACCTATCCCTTCAGGGTGAGGGGCGGTAATATGATGTGCATCAGCAGACATTCCTCCGCCAACTATTTCTGCATATATTTTTGCTCCGCGTTTGATTGCGTGTTCCATTTCTTCAAGTATCATGGCTCCACCGCCTTCGCCGAGTACAAATCCATCCCTGTCAAGGTCAAAAGGACGGGATGCAGTTTCGGGACTGTCATTTCTGACTGAAAGTGCCTGCATCGAATTAAAACCACCAACGCCGGCATCGTTAATTGCTGCTTCGGAGCCTCCGGTTATCATAATATTAGCCTTGCCAAGACGAATATAATTATAACTGTCAATTATGGCGTTAGAAGAAGAAGCGCAAGCAGATGTAGTAGTAAAATTGGGTCCTCTGAATCCGTATTTTATTGAAATATGTCCGGATGCAATATCTGCAATCATTTTGGGAATAAAAAACGGACTGAATCTCGGTGTTCCATCTCCCTTGGCAAAAGCAGATATTTCAGTAAGAAAAGTTTCTAATCCGCCAATTCCCGACCCCCATATTACACCGGCTTTGTCTAAATCAAGACTGGCGGGAGTTATGCCGGCATCAGTAACAGCTTCTTCACTTGAAGCAATTGCATACTTTGCATAAAGGTCATATTTTCGTGCTTCTTTCCGGTCAAAATACCTTTCAACATCAAAACCTTTTACTTCGCATGCAAATTGTGTTTTGAACTTTGCGGGATCAAATTTAGTAATGCGTGCAGCACCACTAACACCATTAAGCAGATTCTTCCAGAAATCCGGAACATTGTTACCTAATGGAGTTACTGCACCTAATCCTGTAACGACTACGCGTTTAAGCTCCATAAGGATGATTTTAAAAAATACTACTTGTTTTGATTAGATTCGATATAAGCTATTGCCTGACCAACTGTACTGATTTTTTCTGCCTGATCATCAGGAATAGCAATGTTAAATTCTTTTTCAAATTCCATGATCAATTCTACAGTGTCAAGTGAGTCTGCACCCAAATCGTTGGTAAAGCTTGCTTCTGGTGTTACTTCACTTTCATCAACACCAAGTTTATCAACAATAATGGCTTTTACTTTTGTGGCAATGTCTGACATAATTTTATTTTTTAAAGTTAAACGGCTGCAAAGGAAAAAATTTATATGATGAAAAACAAATTTTTTTTATTAACAATTCTGTTTTCTTGAAAAAAAATAATACTTTAGTTCCAAATTTATCAGTAATTTCAATAAACAGAATGGCTAAATACATTGCTATTTTTGCCTCAGGGGATGGCACCAATGCTCAAAATATCATTAATTACTTTAAAGACAGTAATTACGGTAAGGTTTCCCTTGTTTTATCAAATAAACCGGATGCATATGTGCTTGAACGTGCCAAAAAATATGGCATTCCCTCATTCACGTTTACAAGTGAAAATTTATACAATTCTCATGATGTTTTAAACAAATTAACTGAATATCAGATTGATTTCATTGTTTTGGCCGGATTTCTTTTGTTAATTCCCCAAAATATAATAAAAAAATACAAAAATAAAATTATCAATATTCATCCTGCGTTGCTGCCAAAACACGGAGGCAAAGGAATGTACGGGATGAAAGTTCATAAAGCAGTGATTGAAAACAAAGAAAAAGAATCGGGAATTACAATTCATTATGTTAATGAAAAATATGACGAGGGAAGCATAATTTTTCAGACAAGATGTAAAGTTGAAAAAAATTATTCTCCCGAAATACTTGCCGAAAAAGTCCATAATCTGGAATATGAACACTTTCCGGTGATTATTGAAAAGCTTATTAAGAAAAATTAGTTTCTATAATATTTTGTATTGATAAAAATAAAGATGCCCTAGATTAAATAGAATTTATAGTTAAATTGCTTAATTGTTAAATTGTTGTTTTCATCCTTTATATAGACTGTTGATGATTTATTTATGACAATTTAACAATAAAACAATTTTATTTTATCAGAAGTAAAATTATTAACCATTAATAATGTTAAAAATCAATTAATATATTTCAACATGTTTCTTTTAAGTTCCGCTTTAATATTGACTCTTCTCATTTTGATTCTTATTACTTATAGAAGTTTTGATATCGCGAAAAAATACAGGGAAAAAGTTAAAGAGACCGAAGAACTTAAAGAGATTAAAGAAGAATTGAATTATTTCTATAATGCCACAATAGATGGCATATTACTTCACGATGAAGGTAAAATACTGCTTGTAAACCAAGCGCTGGCTGAAATTACGAAATACTCTTATGACGAATTGATGAAAATAGATGTGACATCTGTAATTTCCGTGAAGTCAATAAAAAAGGAAGAAAAAATTTCCGATAAGATTTATGCATATGAAACTCTTGCTTTCAGAAAAGATGGTACAAGTTTTTCTGTTGAGGTTCAGGAAAAATTTGTTGAATATAAAGGGAAAAAAGTAAAAACAACAGTTGTCAAAGATTTGTCAAAACGCAAAGAGGTTGAAAACGCCTTGAAAGAAGAAAGAATAAAGCGTTTGTCAAATTTATTTGACGGGCAGGAAATTGAACGCCAGAGATTATCAAGAGATTTGCACGATGGGCTCGGACAGCAGTTAATAGCTCTGAAACTTAAGCTTGAAAGCACCGTTAACGCAAGTTTTGAACGCACAAAAAGCACAATAAGCGAAGTCAAAACGCTTTTTGATGGTTTGATTAATGAGGTTCGTCAGATTTCAAATGATTTAATGCCGCCGTTACTAAAGGATTTTGAACTTGAAGTAGTATTAAAAAACCTCTGTGAAAATATTTCAAAAGCGTCAAGGATAAACATATCATTCG
>JAQUPB010000068.1 GCA_029004185.1 Bacteroidales bacterium
GCGAGGTTTGCACCATTGCATAAAACAGGATTCATTAATAAAGCAGAAGCGCCCGCAGAACCTATTAAACTTAAAAATTCGAGTGATTGTATTTTTTCAAAAATGTTCTTCTCATTATGATAAACAACAGGCAGAATCATCATTTTCGGTTTTTCCTTTTCATAAAATGAAATAATGTTTTCAAGCCATAATTCTCCTGCAATGCAATCGCCGTCAGTCGTAATAATTAATTCTCCTTTTGCTTGCTTTATTCCTTCCTGTATTGCTTCTTTCTTGAATGATTTTTCATTTTTGAGCTCAATTAGTTTTATTCCCGAGTTTATTGCTTTTACTTTTTCAACGGTTGAATCGGTTGAATTATCATCAACAACAATTATTTCAAATAATTCTTTGGGGTATGTTTGTTCAATTATACTTTTTAAACATTCCATAATATTTTCTTCCTCATTTCTTACAGGAATAATAATGCTTGCGAAAGTATTATGATTGCAGGCAGAAGAAACAAATTTATTTTTCTTCAGCCATGCAAAAATAAACGAACCTATCAAAAAAACGTACAGAACACAAAGTAATATTGCTATGGAATAATAATAAATCATTTGACAATTTAACAATTAAACAATTTAGCAATCCCGACGAACTTTTTTGTCGGGACAGGTTTACGAATTCTTTCTGTAGAATTTAAGATTATAGACAAATATAGAACCTATAAGTGCGGGCAAAGCAAGATTTATAATCCACAATGAAAATGAAGCGGTAACAATTCCTATTATATTAACCGAAATCATTCCGAGAAAATATAATGATACAGAACCCCTCACTCCTATTTCGGTCAGCGCCATTGTCGGTATTGCGGCAATTACAAAATAAATCAGTGAAATCATCATCAATCCGTCAAACAAGGAAATCGTGACGTTAAAGAAATCCAGCAAAATATAAAACTGAACTGAAAACACAACGTATCTGCATAAGCTTAACAGCAGTACATTCATTAATTCAATGCGGTTGTATAAAGAAAAAACAGAATAAATTCTTTCGAATTTTCTGATTTTTGGTATTTTGTTCAGCAGAGTTTTTAAAGAAGATGTATTAAGGAATAGAAATACTAAAGTTATTGCAGTAATAAACATCAGTATAATAAGAATATAATAAACGTATGAATTGACGCGACTCTGCAAATCCGAATATTTCAATATAAAATAAAATAACCCGGCTATACCAACAATTATTGTTGTCAGAAGTTGCGCGGTACTTCCTATAATTGTAATCAGGAATGCTTTCAGCTGATTTTGTTTTTCAACATAAAAAACTTTTCCGCCGAATTCACCGAAACGGTTCGGAGTAAAAATACTGAAAGTAATGCCGGAAAAAATTGCCTGCAAAGATTTCAGCAATGATATATTTTCCAGTTTCCTTATCAAATATTTCCACTTAATTGCTTCGATAAGCCAGTTTGCAAGCATCATGAAAAACATAACAATGGAAATAAAATATCCTTTAGTTAATGAAATTTCGCTGATATTTTTGAAAAGCGTATAAAAATCATGTTTATAAAATATTTCCCTGTAAATAAAGTAAAATGCAGATATGATGATAAATGTTTTTACACTTATATCAATTGTTCTGTATAATTTACCTTTTCGCATCAATTGCTGTTTATTTCTAAATTATAGTTTATAATTTTTTCGTTCAGCGTTCAGTGTTCGGCGATTTTTTCTTTTTTAGGAAATAAAATTGATAAAACAATGCTTATAATAATTATAAACAAAATAACATATAATGAATGTGCAGTAGTGAAACCTATTTCTTTCAGCCAGTGACTGAAGAGCATTTTCAAACCCACAAAAGTAAGGAGAATGGATAATCCGTGTTTAAGATAATAAAACCTGCCTATAATATTTATGATTAGAAAAAACAGTGAACGTAATCCTATTATTGCAAAAATATTCGAAAAGAAAACTATGTAAGGGTCTTTTGTAACCGAAAAAATTGCAGGCACCGAGTCAACGGCAAAAATGACATCGGAAAATTCAATGACCAGAAGCGTTATGAGCAGAGGTGTGAGCATCAATTTTTTATTTTTTCTTATAATAAAATGCTGACCGACAAAACGCGGGAAAACGGAAAAGTACTTTGATGCAAACCTAACTACAGGATGTTTCTGCGATTCGATTTTTTCTTTTTTATTTCTCGAAATAAACATCTTCACTCCCGTAAAAATCAACAGTAATCCGAATAAATAAAGAATCCACGAAAATTCCTGAATCAATGCGGAACTTATGAAAATAAATATAAACCGCATTACTATTGCCCCTGTAATTCCATAAAATAAAACACGTTTGTAATATCTGCGGTTAACTCCGAAAGTGTAAAAAATAAGCACCATCACAAAAATATTATCCACCGATAATGCATATTCTATTAAATAACCTGTTATGAATTCGAGCGAAAGATTGTTGCGATATATCTCCAGATTTTCAGAAAAATTATTACCGCTCAAATTAATCGGATGAAGATATTTTTCGGTAATATTTCTTATGTCTTCGGTGCTGTTTATGCCATGTATCCAATCACCTTTGAACCTTAGGAAAGCATAAAAAAACAAAGCAAGAGAAATCCAAATAATACTCCATATTATGGACTCTTTTAATGATAAAGCATGACTTTTCCTGTTGAATACGCCAAGGTCGAGTAATAGAATGAATACTATCAAAATTAAAAAAACAGAGAAAAATGAAATTTCATTTAAAACCATTGAATGAAATATATTTATTATTTTGAAAATTATGTTTACAAACAATCAAAATACGCCACAGATTCACAGATTAATTTGTGAAGTATGATGTATGAGGTAAGAAGTATGAATTATTCTTTGTTAAAATAATTTTGCTTAAACAAGCATCAGAACAAACACTAAAAGCAAAACGCAGAATGTTTAAATCTATTTTTTTCATACCTCATACTTCTTACTTCTATTTTTTTTAAGAACTCTATTATGTACATTACTTTATGAATTCAGATTAAAAAAGTTTGCGAATAATCTGTGGCATATTTTTATGAAAGCGACTGTGTGATTTTTGAAGATTCTTCAATCACTTTTTCATATTCGGCAGGTGTAAGGTCGTTATAGAAATAATGAACAGGATTGACTTTTTTCGTGCCTTTCCACACTTCATAGTGCAGATGAGGAGCAGTGGAAATACCGGTACTTCCAACGTAACCTATAAGCTGACCTCTTTTCACTTTTTGTCCGTAATGAACTGCCATTCTGCTCATGTGTCCGTATAGCGTTTCGTAACCGAAGCCGTGATTAATAACACAAACAATGCCATAACCGCTTAGGTTTCTGTTCGGATAAGCCACCACACCATCACCGGTGGCGTATATTCTTGTGCCTCTGGGAGCCATAATGTCAACACCCGAATGTATTTGAAGTGTTTTATAAATAGGATGAATTCTGTATCCGAAGCCCGAACAAATTTGTTTTGCCCCGTTTTTAATGGGAATTATTGCAGGTATTGAAGCAAACCTTTGTTCTTTTTGCTTCGCCATATTATAAACTTCATCAAAAGACTTCGACTGAATATAAAGCTGACGCGATATCCTGTCAATATTTTTCATTGACTCGAGGACAAGTTGGGAATTATCATAATCTTCAAGTTCGGCATACCTGTTTACACCGCCATAGCTCGCTTTTCTTACGCTTTCGGGTATAGGTTCTGCTTCAAAAATCAAACGGTAAATATTGTTGTCCCTGTTTTCAATGTCATCAAGCACAACGGAAAGTTTGTTCAAACGTTCATTTAATATTTTGTATTTCGATTTATACAATGCAAGTTCTCTCTCAAGAATTCTTTCCTTTGGTGAATCAACAACATTATATAAAACAACAAGCGTCAGGGTTGAAAAAACAATACCCGAAGCTAAAAGCGAAAGTATTTTAAGGGATTTCTCCTTTAAAGTAGTTTTAACCTTTTCGTACGAAAGCGACTTTGTATTGAAATGATACCTGACCTTAGCCATTAAAAAAATTATTTTTAAAAATCGTTATATGGCAAAAATATGGATAAAAGAACGAAAATTCAAGTTTTTTTTGTAAATGTATTGAAAACAAAGAAATATATGACTAAAACATCATTTGTTTAGCCTAAAATAAATGAGTTTTATCAAGGTATCTCAGGAATTTTTCGTACATTTGAATAAACAATTAAAAACTTTTTCTTTGATTTTTTTTAATAAGATGAGAAGTACCTGTAAATGCATATATATATTCCTTTATACGTTTTGTTTTGTTGGTATTATTTATTCACAAAATATAAATATTCAACAATCAAACAAGAGCTTTGGTATTAAACAAAACACCGATGATATTTTAAGTTTTATAAGTAACACTGGTTTGGTAACAAAATCGGGGGATGTAAAAACAAAAGCAGGAAACTTCAGTGAAATTTTTATTGAAGGTTATGGAAGCAGCAATATTATTGGCGAACCGAAATTGCCGGTATTGAAAAAAATAATTGAAATTCCTTTATGCGATGAATTTAATATTGAAATTATTGATTATTCAATAAAAGAATATAATTTAAAATATTTAGGAATTACAAATCCCATAATGCCCGCACAGCCGCCAGCCTCAAAAGGCGACGACATTTCCAAAAGAAAATTTGAATTTAAAAAAGAAGTTTACAATAAAAATGAATTTATAAAATACGATCTGGTGAAAATTGTTCCTCTCGGAATAATGAGAGGAATGAGGATTGCGCGATTGGAGATTTCACCGGTAATTTATAATCCCGTAAAAAATATCATAAGGGTTTATAATGACATTGAAGTAAAAATAACATTCGTAAATCCCGATGCTTCAAAAACCAATGAACTCAGGAAAAGCTCCTATTCTCCTTTTTTTGAAAGTACTTTTAAGCAGTTTGCAAATAATAAAGATTTTCCTGTTTCAGAAGTTAATTTTTCGAGATATCCCATAAAATATGTGATAGTTGCGGATCCTATGTTTCAATCGGTTTTACAGCCGTTTGTTCAATGGAAAACAAAAAAAGGATTTACGGTTGTTGAAGCATATACAAACAATCCACTTGTCGGAACTGATACAACTTCAATAAAAAATTATCTGAAAGGATTGTACGAAGCAGGAACAGTAATTAACCCTGCTCCTACTTTTGTTTTGTTTGTTGGCGATGTTGCGCAAATTCCTGCGTTTAGCGGAAAAGCCGGGGAACATGCCACCGATTTATATTATTGCGAATATACCGGCGATGATTTTCCGGAAGTTTTTTATGGGAGATTTTCGGCAAACGACACCAACGAACTTAAACCGCAGATCAATAAAACGCTGGAGTACGAACAATATCTGATGTCAAATCCGGATTTTCTTGGTGATGCGGTGCTAATTGCAGGCGTTGATGCGACTTTTGCTCCGTCATATTGCAATGGACAAATTAATTATGCCAATAGCGCTTATGTAAATCCTTCAAATAATTTAACTCCTTATGTTTACTTGTACCCCAATTCGGCTGACAGTGCCGCTAAAATAATACAGCGAACCGACAGCGGTGCCTGTATTATTAATTACACAGGGCATGGAGGAATTGACAAATGGGTGAATCCGGCATTTACAAACTCCGACGTGAATAATCTCACTAATGCAGGCAGATATCCTTTAATGATAGGTAATTGCTGTCTTTCCAACAAATTTGACGAACCATTATGTTTTGGCGAAGCTTTGATGAGAGCCGATAATAAAGGAGCAATAGGTTACATAGGCGCTTCAAATAATTCATACTGGGATGAAGATTATTATTTCAGCGTGGGATACAGGGCAATAATAGATACTAATCCTGTTTTTTCACCTTCTGAAATGGGTTTCTACGACAGGTTATTTCATACACATAGCGAACCATTCGGAGAATGGTTTGTTACGCAAGGACAAATAATAAATGCAGGAAACCTTGCAGTAACACAATCGGGTTCCGACGCAATAAAATATTACTGGGAAATTTATCATCTTATGGGCGATCCTTCTCTGATGCCTTATTTGTCAGTGCCTTCAAACCTGACTGTATCTTACAAAGCTAATATTATAAAAGGAGAAAATTATTTTACCGTTACCACCGAACCTTATGCTTATGCTGCTTTATCAATGAATAACATTTTATACGGCGCGGCTCTTGCTGATTTGAGTGGTACTGCCAACATATTTATAAATCCTGTTTTTCCGTCAACAGGAACTGCAAATGTTATTGTTACAAAACAAAACCGCAAACCATATATAGGAACGGTGAATGTTGTTGATGCAACTGGTCCGTTTGTTGTTTACAATAACAAACAGATTCACGACATTACGGGCAACAACAACAATAAGGCGGATTATGGAGAAAACATAAATCTTGATGTTACTTTAAAAAATGTCGGCATATCGCAGGCAAATGGTGTTACTGCAATATTATCAACTTCGGATAATTATTTTACTATAACCGACAGCACTCATTCATGGGGTAATATTGCAACCGGTGATACATCAAAGCAAAATAATGCTTTTGTATTTGATATTGCTTCAAATATTCCCGACCAGCATGTTGCAAACTTTTTAGTTAAATCGAAAGACAACGATACTTCGAAATGGAACTCAAATTTTATAATTTGTGTGAATTCCCCCAAGCTTGCCATTCCGGGTTTTTATGTTGATGATGTTTCAACGGGAAACGGAAACCACAGATTGGAAGCCGGCGAAAATGCAAAAATTGTTATGATTTCCGGAAATCAGGGACATGCCGATAGTTATAATACTTCGGGCGTATTATCTTCTTTGAGCAGTTATGTTAATATTACTAATTCAACTGTAAATCTTGATACTTTGAAAACAAGCAATCAGGAAAATGCAATATTTGATATTACCGTGAACTCTGCTACACCGGCCGGAACATATATAGATTTCTCATATGTCCTTTCTTCATATCTGCAGTCGAAAACATTTAATTTTCTTTTACCTGTTGGTTTGGCAGATGAAGATTTTGAAACTGCAAATTTCAAAAAATTCAACTGGGATACCTCCGTAACTTCTGTACAGTGGATAATAAATGATACTTTGCCGTATGAAGGACTGTATTGTGCAAGGTCGGGAGCAATAGGCAACAACGAATATACGGAATTATCAATACAGCTTGATGTATGCTCCGACGACAGCATTTCTTTTTATGAAAAAACCTCAACAGAAACAAATTATGATTTATTGACTTTTTATATTGATAATTCCGAAATAGGGAATTGGTCGGGTGATTCCGCCTGGAAAAGAGTTTGCTATCCCGTTTCTGCAGGCAGGCATAATTTCATATGGACTTATTCAAAAGATGTTCTGGTTGCAGAAGGCAAGGATTGCGCATGGCTCGATTTTATTATATTTCCTCCTTTTTACATAAATCTTCAGAATGTTAAAGAAATAAATGAAAATGAAAAATCTTTTTTCACTGCATATCCGAATCCTTTCAGAAATAACATTACAATAAGCTACACCTTAAATAGTGAATCTTCCGTTAAAATTGAATTATTCGATATTATGGGAAATAAAATAAAAACTATTGTTGACAAGGCAAAAGAAAATTCAGGAAAGTATGATATTATTTTTAATGGCTACGGCTTGTCAAACGGAATTTATTATTGTGTTTTAAAAACAGATAATGAAATAAAAACCAGTAAAATAGTTTTGTCAAAATAACCACAAGCAAATTCTGATTTTTTATTCATAATCTTCGTTTTAACTTTTGCGTCCTTGGAGATTTCTTAGCGCACTTTGCGTGAAATTTTTAATTTGTTTCTCGCAAAGAACGCAAAGGTTTTCGCAGAGTTCGCAAAGAAAATTACATTTAATACATTACAGTTTAATGTTTTTAATAAAAAAATGTGAGTTAACTTTATAAAACACGAACCTCGCTGTGGCTTGTCAATTGAAGAGCATTAAGATTAACATTTTTTATAAGATTTATTCCCGGACTTTTTCCTTTTTCAAGAGAACCAAAGTTATTTTCAATATTTAAAAATTTTGCTCCATTAAATGTTCCGAATTTTATAAGTTTTTCTAAAGAAATTCTTGCATTACAGTTCAGTGCAATTGTTTTCATTTCTTCAAGAATGGAAAGTCGGGAGTTTGACGCTAAGCTATCTGTACCCAGAGTTATCTTGTTTTCAAGATTTAAGAATAAATCAAAATCAGGTAATTTATTTTCGATAAAAATATTTGCATTGGGGCAAAAGCACCACCATATGTTTTTTGAATATTCATTTGCAAAATCAACATCTTCATTTTTTGTAAAAGTATTATGAACCAAAAGTGTTTTTAATTCTTCTGGAATTAAAGGAAGAATTGACTGCAAAGAGCTTTTACCCGTGGCTTTCCATTTCGAAACATCATTGCCCCAGATTTTATGCTGTTCAATAATTGCTCCGCTTCCTGCGAAAAACATTTCATTTTCTGCTTCGCTTTCCTGGTTGTGGATGGTTTGCAAATAATTATTTTTCAAAGCAAAATCAAAAACATTTTTAATTAATTTTTTAGAAACGGAAAAGGGTGTGTGAAGAACAATGGAATTATTTTTTATCTGCCTGCTCAGTTCAAGTGCATTTGCAAACACAGTATCCGCCTTGTTTTCATCAAAAGAAAAGACCTCAATAAAAGTGTGAAAAAATATTTTGCTGTTATTTTTTATTTCGAAAGAAATATTTGTATTTGAAATATCTGCGACTGCAACAATTCCGTTTTTGAGCATTTCATTTTCGGCATTTTGTATTGCTGTAATTTTTATTTCCTCCGTTTCTTTTTTTAATTTTTCAATTTCAACAATGAAATTTATCAAACCGGTATTTCGATTTATTTTATTATGTATGTGTGATAACTCAAGGTGGCAATGAGTATTCACAAAGCCGGGGCAAATTATTCCATCATGAAATTCAACATCCTGAAGATTGTAGTCAATCGCAGAACCATCAATCAAATCCAGAATCTTTCCATAGTCATCTGCAACAATAACTCCTTTTTTTATTGGAGACGAGGAAACGGGAAAAATATAATCAGCAGAGAGTTTTCGCATAAATTTTAAACTGAAAACTGAGAACTAAAAACTGAATTTTTACCCCCTGCAAAACAGAGCTTTTATAATCATCCCAGCCATTTTAGGATTTTCTTTTAAGCGGCGTGTGCAGTATGCAAACCACTTTGTGCCGAAAGGAACATAAACCCTCATCGTATGTCCTTTGTCGATAATTGATTTTCTGAGTTCGGGAGTTACGCCGTACAACATCTGAAATTCATACATGTTTTTCGGAACATTGTATTTTTCAATAAGCTTGTATGCTCCGTCAACAACAGGTTTGTCGTGTGTGGCAATTCCCGGATGAATTTTATTCTGAAAAATATATTCCAGATCGTCAATATAATGCTCGTTTATTTCTTCATATTTTTTAAAGGCAAGTTCTTTGGGTTCTTTATAAATGCCCTTACATAATCTGTAATTGACAGGAATTTCGGCAGTATTTAAATCGAGCATGTTTTTAATGTCATCTTTTGTTCTTTTCAGATATGCCTGCAATACAAGACCGACATTTTTCGGAAATTCTTTTTTAAGTTTGCGAAATAATTCAATTTCCATGTCGGTGCATTGTGTATCCTCCATGTCAACACGCACAAAATTGTTGTATCCGGCAGCTTTTTTAACTATTTCCCTTATGTGTTCATAGCAAACATTCTTATCAATCAGCAAACCGAACATTGTAGGTTTCAAAGAATAATTTCCGTCAATATTATTTTTCTGGGCAATATCAATTATCTCGAGATATTCCTGTTTGTTTTTTTCTGCTTCATCAAGGGTTTTAATAAACTCACCGAGAATGTCGAGGGTTATTTTCATGCCCTGGCTATTCAGTTCTTTGCATGCTTTAATAGCGTCATCAATGGTTGTGCCCGCAACATATCTTTTCGAAAATATCCATACTAATTTTTCGGGCATGTATGGAAGCAGCTTTGATATAAGTTTATTGAACATGATTTTTAAAATTAATACTTATTAATATCCGAATATTTCTTCTAAAGTTAAATATTGAACCTTACCGTATTTTTCAAGAGTCTTTGCATCTATTTCCGCTTTTTTCCCTATAAGCATAATATTAAATTTTTTATCTTTTAATTTGCTTTCCTGAAATCCTTTTAAATCCTTCATTGTAATAAAAGGTAATTTTGCAAAAACATCTTTTCGTCTGTCGTAGTTTATATTAAGTTTTTGCAGGTAAAGATAATTAAAAATAACGCTTTCTCTCACTATTCTTTCGGTACGCATTCTGTTTTCGATGGCTTCTTTGGCAGATTTAAAATACTTTTCTGATTCGGGCATATCATTAAATAATCCGAACATAGCGCTCATGGCTTCAGGCATTTTATCCACCTGTGTTCCGATAAAAGAAAATAAAAAATTGTTTCTATCCAAACGATTTGTTTGTTGATACCCTGCATATGCACTATACGCCAATGCTCTTGCTTCACGTATTTCCTGAAAAACTATTGAATTCAAACCATTGCCGAAATATTCGCTGAATACTCTTATTAATGGTATTTCTTCATTATTATACTTACCCGACTTCGACAACATAACTATTTCAACCTGTTTCATATCATAGTCAACAATATAACATTTGGTTTCATTGTTATCGAGTTGTTCGAATTTTGTTTCTGCCGGAACGGGAAGAAGTTTTTTTGGAGTTTTATGATACTTGCTTATTAGATCCGGCAAAACATCGGTTTTCTCAGGACCATAATACAATATTTTATGTTCATATGAAGTTAACCCTTTTATTATCGAAACTAATTCTTCTGCTTTCAGATTATTCAATTCTGTTTCAGATAGAATATTTGTAAACGGAGAATTTTTTCCATGAATACCGTAATAAAACAATCCGCTCCATAAAATGGCATCTTTTGATAATTTATCGTCAGCACGTTTTTTTAAAACATCTTTTACGAGATTACCCAGGACTTCCTGATTTGGCTTGGCATTCGCAAGTAAATGTTCGAAAAGTTCCATTCCCTTTTCCATTTTTTCGCTTATTCCGGAAAGCATTACCCAAACATCTTCTTCTTCGGAAAAAACATCAAATGAACATCCGTTTTTATAAAACTCCTGTTTTACTTCGGCAGGAGTATATTTTGATGTGCCGAGATATTTCAGATAATTGAGAGCTATTCCGAGTTTTTTGTTATTGTTGGTACCCATTTCAAATCTGTAATACAACGAAAACCTTTTGTTTTCAGTATTTTCCTTATAAATCAATTCGGCATTTTTTGTTTTGATTTTTTTCAGGTCGGTTTCAAAATTTATGAAAACAGGTTCTACTTTTTTTGTTTCCATAGACATTATTTCCTTTAAAAATGATGATTCATCCTGCCGGTTTATATTAAGTGTTGTTATTTGAGGTTTTGTTATTTTTTCAACATTTTTGTCAACACCTGTTTTTTTATAAACAACAACATAATTATTATTGAAATTCTTATTTGCAAAATCAATAATATCTTGTTTGGTTATTTTCGAAAGCCGGTCAATCATATTTACTGCATCTTCCCATTTCATATTTTTTATAAATGCATCAATCATTGTGTAAGCTCTCCACATATTGTTTTCCGATTCATTTATTTTACTCTTTTTAAAATCATTAATAATTGCAGATAATAACCAATCAGGGAAATCTCCTTTTTTCAGAAGTTCCAATTGTGAAAGCAACAAATCTTTGACTTCTTCAAGTTTTTGCCCCGACTTTGGTTTCCCTCCAAGTATAAGCATTGAATAATCGGTCAGATTATTATTGTAAGCATAAGCACTTAAAACTTTCTGAGCCTGATTAAGATTAAGGTCAATAAGTCCCGCAGTGTTATTACTCAATATCATGCTTGTTAATGTCAATAAATCGGCATCTTTTGTATTAATTCCTCCCAGCCTGAATCCTATCATTAATTGCTCGGCATCGGGACCTAATACTTCTTTAACTATCGGTGCAGCTATAGGTTCTTCAACCGGAGATACGAATGGTTTTGTTTCTTTTCTCGGAAAATCACTGAAATATTTATCTATTTTGGCTATCACCGAATCGGAATTGAAATCACCAGACATTATTATTGCCATGTTGTTCGGAACATAACGTTCATTAAAATAATTATATATAGCTTTTATAGAGGGATTTTTTAAATGTTCGGTCGTACCTATTATCGGTATTCTATATGGATGTTTCTGAAAAAGATTTTCAAGTAAAGCATCATTAACCTTGCTGTCGTCCATATCGGCATACATATTTTTTTCTTCATAAACGGTCTCCAGTTCGGTGTGAAACAATCTAAGCACAGGATTTGAAAATCTTTCTCTTGCCATAACCATCCATTTATCCAATTGATTGGAAGGAATGTCTTCAATGTAAACTGTACTTTCTTCCGAAGTCCATGCATTTAATCCTCTGCCCCCTATGTTTCCTATCATCTTTGCATATTCGCTCGGGATGGCAAATTTTGAAGCAAGCGTGGAAATGCTGTCAATTATATGATAAATTTGTTTTCTTTTTATTGTATCAGTAGCGCTCCTGTATATCTCAAATTCATTTTCAATTTGCTGAAGCAACGAATCTTCTTTTGGAAAATTTGTTGTTCCGTAATGTTTTGTTCCCTTAAACATCAGATGCTCTAAATAGTGCGACAAGCCTGTGTTTTCCTGCGGATCATTTTTGCCCCCCGTCCTAACGGCAACTGCCATCTGAATTCTCGGAGCATTTTTATTTTCGGTAAGATAAACTTTTAAACCGTTGTCGAGTGTATAAATTCTTGCTTTCAAAGGATCGTTAGGAACGGTTTCGTATTTATACGTTACCTGTGCAAAAACATTATTCGAAAAGGCAAGGAATAATGACAATGCAACAAAACTTATTTTCTTTAATATCGTCTTCATATTTACTAAATTTTAAATGAATATTATTTGCCAAACCTACATAATTTTTTTAAAAAATTATAAGATTTTCCCAAAAAGATTATGTGGCTTTTATTTTATAAACATGCTGTCTTAATATTGATATAATATTTTTTTCTGAAAAAACTATTTTGTATTTTTACAATTCCAAAGGGGTGCTCTGAAAAAGGGCTGAGAAAATACCCGTTGAACCTGATGCGGATAATGCCGACGTAGGAAACAATCAACAAGCCCAACCATCTCAGTTTCCCTTTAGAATAAAGAATAATTTTTCAATCTTTTATTTATTATTTATTATGTTAAAAATAGCTGATAAAACTTTTGCCTCACGGCTTTTCACAGGTACCGGCAAATTCAGTTCAACAAAAATCATGGAAGAAGCATTGCTTGCTTCGGGCAGTGAACTGGTCACAGTTGCTCTGAGAAGAATAGACCTGAATAATAATGATGATGACATTTTAAATCATCTGAAACATAAGCAATTCAGCATAATGCCTAACACTTCGGGAGCGAGAAATGCAAAGGAAGCGGTTTTTGCATCGCAGCTCGCACGCGAAGCGCTGGAAACAAACTGGGTGAAACTCGAGATTCATCCCGACCCGAAATACTTACTGCCCGACCCTTTCGAAACCCTTGAAGCGGCAAAAGAACTTGTAAAAGCAGGATTCGTTGTTTTGCCATACATAAATGCCGACCCTGTTTTATGCAAACGTCTTGAAGAAGTAGGTGTGGCTGCTGTCATGCCGCTTGGCTCGGCAATAGGCAGCAACAAGGGTTTAAAAACAAAAGATATGCTCGAAATAATTATTGAGCAAAGTAATATTCCTGTTATTGTTGATGCGGGAATCGGTTCGCCGTCGCATGCTGCTGAGGCTATGGAAATGGGTGCTGATGCGGTTCTGGTGAATACTGCAATTGCAGTTTCTTCAAATCCTGTGCAAATGGGAATTGCGTTCAAACTTGCAGTTGAAGCGGGAAGAATTGCATTTGAATCACAAATGGGAAAAATTAGCAAAGAAGCAGTAGCA
>JAQUPB010000069.1 GCA_029004185.1 Bacteroidales bacterium
CATTGAAACATGCAGCAATAAGAACTCCGGTTTTCAAACGAATCATATTTATGTACTCGGGAATAGAAATATTTTCCTGGGTTTCAAAATTCATGTCGAATTGCTGCCCTTCGCATACTTCAATTGATGTTTGGTTAAATACTTTCAGGATTTTGTTGTAATAGATTTCGTCTGTTTTTATAAGAAGCTCGTATGCTTTGGCAAACATCGCATCGCCGGAAAGAATGGCAATATTGGGATTCCATTTTTTATAAACAGTAGGATGCCCTCTGCGTATTGGTGCATTATCCATTATGTCATCATGAATGAGCGTGAAGTTGTGAAATGTTTCAATGGCAAGAGCGGGAAAAATTGCCTTTTCAATATCGCCGCCAAAAATATCGCATGAAAGAAGTGCAAGTGCAGGACGCAATCTTTTTCCACCTATTGAAAGCATGTATGCAATAGGGTCGTAAAGTTCTCTTGGTTCCAGATCGAAATTCAAATCTGCAATTTCTTCGTCTATTCGCTTCTGTAAGTATTCAATGGAATGCATAAAAAAGTTAATAGTGAATGGTTAATAGTTATTAGTAAAAACGACAAACAACAAACGACAAACTTTTTTAAACGATTTTCAACAGATATTCTCCATACCCGCTTTTTAGCAGTGGTTGGGCAAGTTTTTTTAATTGTTCTGCATTTATAAATCCCATACGGTATGCAACTTCTTCAATGCAACCAATTTTTTGTCCTTGTCGTTCTTCAATAACCTGTACAAACTGACTTGCCTGCATGAGTGAAGCAAATGTGCCTGTATCAAGCCATGCAGTTCCCCTGCTTAAAACACCGACTTTAAGTTTTTCTTTTTCGAGATAACATTTATTAACATCGGTGATTTCGTATTCACCTCTTGTACTCGGTTTAATGTTTTTGGCAACTTCAACAACAGAGTTGTCATACATATATAATCCGGGCACTGCAAAGTTTGATTTAGGATGTTTCGGTTTTTCTTCAATTGATATTGCTTTAAGATTTTTGTCAAACTCCACAACGCCGTATCTTTCGGGGTCGGAGACGTGATATGCAAAAACAACGCCGCCATCGGGATTGGAATTTTCTTTTAAAAGTCCCTGCAAGCCGCTGCTGAAAAATATGTTGTCGCCGAGTATAAGGCAGACTTTATCTTTACCGATAAATTTTTCACCGATTACGAATGCCTGGGCAAGTCCGTTGGGAGTTTCCTGCACTGCATATTTAAAGGAACAACCGAGTTTTTTTCCGTCGCCGAGAAGTTTTTCGAAACCGGGAAGGTCGGAAGGTGTCGAAATCACAAGTATTTCGGATATTCCTGCCATCATCAAAACCGATAGGGGATAATAAATCATCGGCTTATCATAAATGGGCATGAGCTGTTTGCTCATTGCTAAAGTTATGGGATGCAAACGCGTGCCTGCACCACCTGCTAATATTATACCTTTCATTTTAAAAAGTTTAATGTCTAAAGTTTAAAGTTTTGATTTATATATTGTCTTATTTCACTTCAACATTCGATGTTCGACATTCGTTATTCGATATTATTAAAACTTCTAATTTTATATTTTATTATCATCATTTTCTTCTTCCGTATCCACATCTTCATTGTATACTTCAATTACAGGTTCTTTGAATGCTTCTGTAACAATAGATTTGTTGAAACTGAGGATTAACGAAGGCAATGCAACAAGGTTGAAAAACAAGGCAACAAATAAAGTCACCGTAATAAGCAAACCGAGAGCCTGTGTTCCGCCGAACCCCGAAACTATAAATATTGCAAAACCAAGGACAAGCACAATTGATGTATAAATAATGCTCACACCTGTTTCGTCAAGTGCATTTATTACCGATTCTTTAATATCGGAACTGCGGAATTTGAGTTCATGGCGGTATTTTGAAAGAAAAATTATTGCATTGTCAACTGCTATGCCAAGCGCAACACTGAAAACAATTATTGTTGACGGCTTTATGGGAATGTTTGTGAAACCCATGATGGCAGCAGTAATCAAAAGCGGAACAAGGTTGCAGAACATTGCGATTAATATCATCCTGTACGAAGAAAATACAAAAATCATAAGTAGTGATATGAGAATAATCGCGATAACAATGCTTTCCCATAAATTATGAATTAAAAATTCAGTCCCTTTTGTATAAACTATGCTGTTGCCTGTAAATGTTACATTGAAATCTTTCGGATTAAAAATCGAATCGGTTTTAGGTCTCAGCTTCGACTTCATCAGGTTCATCTCTTTCATTCCTATATCAGCCATCTGAACGCTTATGCGCGTATATTGTTTTGTGCTGTCGATGAATGAGTGCAATATGTTTTTCTTTCCTTTTATTTTAGAAGGTAAGTACTGCATTATAAAAGCGGCTTCTCTTCCGTCGGGGAGTTCATATTTCTCTTCGTTGCCGTTGTAAAAAGATTGCTTTGAGAATTTCACGAGTTCGGCAAGAGATAATGGTTTTGAGAATATCCGGAATTCCGAAATAACTTTTTGTAGTGAATCAATTTTTCTGATAGTACTTAGCCGCAATACACCGTTCTTTTTTTTGGTATCAATGGATATCTCAAAAGGCATGACTCCGCTGAAATTATTTTCGAAAAATTTAAGGTCTTTATATATCGGATCTTTTTCCGGAATGTCATCAACAACTTTTCCGGAAGTCCGCATGAGGGTCATCCCGTATATGCTTATCAGAATTATTGCAGAACCTGCGATATATGCCATTCCGCGTTTGTTCAGAACAATAAATTTAACTTTACTCATTATTGTTTTTACAAATTTGCTGTCGAGGTGCAATATGTGTTTTGGCTGTGGAGGCGGAAGATAGCTGAAAATAATCGGAATGAGTATTATTGAAAGTAAATATTCAAACATTACATTCATTGAAGCAATAACTCCAAATTCCTTTAGAAGTGCATTTGATGTGAAGATGAATGCTGCAAATCCTATTGCTGTTGTAATATTGGTGATTAGAGTTGCAAATCCGATTCTTTGAACAACCCGTGACAAAGCCTTGACTTTATTGCCATGACTTTTGTATTCCCAGTGATATTTATTAAGCAAATAGATGCAATTCTGAATAGCCTTTATAACAAGCAGCGAAGGGATTACCCCTGTTAACATTGTGATTTTATAATTGAACAATGCTATGGTTCCCAATCCCCATATAACACTTATGACAACAATTATCAGGCAGGAAAACAAAACCCTGAACGACCTAAAAAACATAATAAGTATGAGCGATGCTATTATAAGGGAAAGCAGAACAAATAATTTGAGCTCTTCTTTTACCTTTTGTGAGGTAACAGTTCTTATGTATGGTAATCCCGAATAATGAACTTCGACATTATGTTTTATCCTGTATTTTTCAACTATGTTTCTTATGTTATATACCAGATCGACTCTGCTTCTGTTGTTGAGTTTGTTCTTGTCAAGTGTAATTGCAATAAGGTATGAGCCGGTTTTGTAATTAAATAATAATCCTTCATAAAAGGGCAGAGAGCAAATTACATTTTTTAAACTATCGACATCTGTTTTATTAGTGGGTTTTGTTTTCACTATAGGCTTGAACTCAAACTTTTTTGTACTGTCGTTTTTGTAAATATTCAAAACTCTGGTTATTGAAACAACTTCTTCGATGCCTTCATATTTACGGATAGTATTGCATAAATCATAAAGTGCATTGAATTCACCAAGTTCAAATATTTTATTTGTTTTAATGCCTATTGCAAAAACATTTCCGTCTTCACCGAATCTTTGTTTGAAAGTATCGTATTCAACATTCGCCGAATCCGAAGCGGGAAGCATTCTGGAAAGCTCATACGACAATTTGACCTTGGTTGCATTATATGCCATGAAAGCGGTAATTATGCCTATTGCAATAATTATCCCCAGCCTGTATCTAAGAATCAACCTTACAAGTAAAACCCACATTTGCGGAATATTTAATCACTTTTATATTCAGCAAATTTAGAATAATTCTTTGTGATTTAAAAACAAATTTAGTTGCCGGTGATTAGTAGTTAGTTGATAGTTGTTTAGCCGGGTATTACTTTCATAATTCCATCAGTTTATTGAAATTTAACCGTTTTTGCACTGGCTTCATAGAGTGGTTTGAATTCGTTCCATTTATTCGCAGTAATAATATATGTAATGGTAACATATTCCTTGGTACCGTCAAAAATCACCATAAGTACACGATACATAAATCCGTTGCCTGGAATCTGTCCGTATAAAAATTCGGCTTTCCTGCCATTGATAATCACTTTTGCCATATCCAAAATCTTCAACCCATTTCCGCCTTTATTAATCTGGTCAACAATATATGCAACGTTGCTGTAAAAATCACCGGGAAGTGCAGGTGTGACTTCCGCTTTGAGGTTCGGCTGAATGCCATCTACCTTATCAGGACTTATCCATTTGGGAATTGTTTCCTCGGTAGACTTCCAGTTTTTTGGCGGCTGGAAGCAAAAATGGTATTTATAAACTTTAGCGGCAGGTCCAAGTACCTGCGCGCAAACATTTCCATACCTGGTGACAAGCAGAAACAACAAAGCAGTTAATGCATAGCGAATGGATTTTGTGGAGACCATAATCTTTTTCATATTGGGTTATTGATAGTGAATATTATTTATTTTACAAATTTCTTAATTATAATACTTCAAATATAACAAAACAATAAATTATTTTCTTTTATTGTTTGTATTTTTTTACAGGAGTTTAAAAGTTACAATTCGGATTAACATAGCGTCCTCTTTTATATGTTTTCTTTCCATGTTGTATGGCTCTTTCGGGGCAGCGGTGAATGCAGGCCAAACATTGTGTGCATTTGCCCTTATCCCAAACCGGTGCGCCATTTACCAGATGAATCATGCCGTGAGGACAAATCTTTTCGCACTGTCCGCAACCCACGCAGGCATCAGTGGAATGAAATGGTTTTGTGCTTCGCCCGTAATTGTAAACCGGGTAGTTGGTGAACGTCATAAAACAAGGGAAAATGCCGTTCTCCAAAATAAAACAATTCTTTTTATGCTCATTTATGCACTCACTTGCAAGGGCAATTTGAGGTTCGGCAAGTTTTAGTATTTCTTCTCTTTTTTTCTCGGGAGTCAAGAGGTCAAATAAGATAATGTAATTATCAGGCATTAAAACAGTAAAGCCGCTATCCAGATGGAAATGATTTTTTCTTAAAATGCGCCTAAACATTTTCATGGCGTTTCCCGCATTTCCCCCGCAGGTGCAGATTGAAAATGTATATGTGCCGGGTTGGTAATTGTTTAATTTCAGCTTACTGATAAAATCTTTTACAATGGAAGGAACTCCATAAAAATAAACAGGAAATACAAAACCTGCAATTTCGCCTTCCGACAGGGTAAATTCAAATTTATTGCTTTTGAAACATTCCGCAACAGATATTATTTTGTCATTACAACTTGCGGCAATTTTTCTTGCAACATACAGCGAATTTCCTGTTCCCGAAAAATAAAAAACCATGTTTTCCTTTTATGAATTTACAAAGTACGTGAAAAATTATCTTTTTTTTTCATTGTCTGCAATTAAAGATTATTTTTATAAAAAATTAGCATGATTGCAAGTAGAAAAAATGATAAAAAAAAAACGGCAAACACAAATCCTAGTTGGGAACGTGATATTTTGTTTTATTGCTGTAATCTTACTAATTTTGGTTGCTTATACCAATAAAATTGAATAAAAAAAGTATGATTAAAATTAAAAATATCCATTAAAAAAACGAATATGAAAAATAAAATAAAATTTACACTTTTAATATTATTGCCGGTAATTTTATTTGCTGGTTGGCATAATACAGGAAGTACAGGGAATGCAAATGAAAATAAACCCAATCAAAATGATTCTGCTAAAGTTGTTGGTTTTGGGTTTTTAAGCAGGATAGTTGGTTTGTGGAATGGTCCTGTCTTTTCTTCAACTCCTGCAGGCAGTTTCGAAAGCTGGCATGTTGATTTCCGTCCTGTTTCTCCCGGACAAGTATCCCAATTCACTTCATTTGATACCAGTGCCATAAATTACACCAGTTTTTTTATTGTTAAGCATAACAACAAATTAAAAGTTGCAATGCGTACAGAAGGTGTTTTTAATAATAAGGGTTGTGTAACTTATGAAGTAATTGATTCTGTTAATGAATCCAAAGGATACTACAGGTTTTCCGATTTTCAGTCGGGCACAAAGCGGGCATACACCGAATTTAATTTTAATAAAGATGAATTCGTAATGGAGGTTTATACAAACAAATTCAATAAAGTAAATCCCTTGCAATTACATTCAAGATGGGTTGCCGTTTTAGGAAGCCGTGAAGCTGCTGCCTATGCAATTTCACATTTCAGTTTTCCGCAGCCGGTTATGGTAAAAGACTTTTCTGACGTCTTTAAGAACATGACAGAGAGTATTTATTATATCTTTGAAAATGACCCGTATCCTTCTATTCTGCAACCTTACGTTGGAAGTGTTGCGGTAATAATTTCCACCGGCAAAGGAATAAAAACCAAAGGGAAAGAAGAACTTTTTTTGCTCTTAACCACAGAACCTCTTTTTGAAGGGATAAAGTATGAAAGTGAAAATTTAAAATATGAATCCAGATATGTATTTCTTCCTGTGAATAAAAAAAGTTTTACCATCACGAATGTCCATCCGGGCAGGTATTACCTATATTCATTCATTGATGTGAACGGCGATAAAAAACATTCAAGCGGTGATTACATGTGTTCCGATATTAACAACGCAATTGTAATCAAGCCAAACAGCAATACAACAGTAAATACCAAGATAGATTTCATAATACCATAATTAGGATTTTTCTTAAATTGTGGCTTTAAATAATATTAATAAATGAGAGTAACATTTCTGGGAACGGGAACATCGCAGGGCGTGCCGGTGGTTGCATGCAATTGTGAAGTATGCAAGTCAACAAACATAAAAGATAAGCGGTTAAGGGCATCGGTAATGATAGAAGTTGGCGAAAATACTTTTATTATTGATACAGGGATGGACTTTCGCGAGCAAATGCTGAGGGAAAATGTAAAAAAGATTGAAGCTGTCATTATAACACACGACCACAAAGACCATATAGGCGGGATGGACGATTTAAGGGGGTTTAACTACACACAGAGAAAGCCGATTGATGTGTTCGCTACAAGCGATGTAATAAAAAGCATAAAAAATGATTTCCGTTACGCTTTTGAAGAAGTAAAATTTTCGAGTTTGCCCGAAATAAAGCTGCATACAATAAAAAACAAACCGTTTAAAATAAACAATGTGAACTTTATACCAGTTGAAGTTCTTCATTACAGATTAAAGATTTTCGGTTACAGGGTGGGGGATTTCACGTATATCACAGATGCAAGTAAGATTACACCATGTGAAATGGACAAGATAAGAGATTCGAAATGCATAGTTTTAAATGCTTTGCGGATAAAACCGCATATTTCACATTATAATCTGGAGCAAGCCATTGAAATATTAAGAGAACTTAAGCCAAAAACCGCATATTTAACGCATATAAGTCATCAATTAGGTTCACACAGGCAAGTAGAGGAGAAGTTACCATCGTTTATTAAACTTGCTTACGATGGCTTAAAATTGGATTTATAGGGTAAACCGAGGTGTTACAGGCAAAAAGCGGCCACAGATTCACAGATTAAGTCAAAAAAAGAATAAATTTTTAATCTGTGAATCCTGTGGCCGCTTTATTTTAAACCAAAATAGGGCAGGAGTCATCAATTTTTGAAAATCTTCCAAAATTTCAACCCTAAACATAATTTAAGTAAAATTATTTTGATCTCTGGTAAAAACTCTAAAAAAAAGTATAAGTTTTTAAGTACAAATTGTAAATTATCGTTGTTTATAAATGTAAATTATCTTTCGGATTTTATTTATTAATTGAATTATTGATTTAACTTAAATCTTTAAATGCAATTAACAGTTTTTATATAATGATTTTTAATAAATTATCATAAAATTGTTAATAACCCTGAATACATTTGTTAATAACGTAATTGATTAAATTACAACAAATAAATAAATGCGGTTAATTTACAAATGTAATATAATTATCATTTCGAAGTATTACATTTGTATATTTTAATTAAATACAATTGTTAATTTTTTATTACTATATTTGCAAAAAATAAATGTTATGATTGAAAGAATTCAACTAATAATGAAGTCAAAAAATATAATGGCTTCAACTTTTGCTGACGAAATCGGAGTTCAAAGATCGGCTATGTCACACATCGTCTCGGGCAGGAACAACCCTAGTTTAGACTTCATCCAGAAAGTATTGAAAAAGTACCCTGAAGTAAATCCCGAATGGCTTTTATCGGGAAAAGGTGAAATGAATAAGAAGGTTTTGGGCTTATTTGATGCCGAAGAAATTAAAAACATTCAAAATGCATTTGATGAAACTAAAACTTCAAGTGATGTTGAACTAAAAGCTGGGAATGAAGAGATTAAAACTTTAGAAAATATTGTTGAAAAGTCAAAAGAAACGGTAAAAACAAATGTAAACACACCATTAAAATCCCATTTAAGAAATCAGGTTCGTGAAACTACAAAATCTGAATTTAAGAAAATTGAGCGCATAATTGTTTATTATTCCGACAAAACCTTTTCTGAATATAAAGAAATAGTATAAATTGCAACTGTTTTTCACGCAATTATGAGAAAAATAGGTCTTCTTTCCGATACACATTCCTTTTTACATTCAAAAATATTTGAATATTTTGCCGAATGCGATGAAATATGGCATGCCGGTGATATCGGAAACATAAAAATTGCTGATGAATTAAACAAATTCAAACCTTTAAAAGCTGTTTACGGCAATGCCGACGGACAGGATGTGCGAATTGTTTATCCTCAGTTTCAAAACTTTAAATGCGAGGAATGTAAAGTATTAATGACCCATATTGGTGGTTATCCGGGAAGATATGATGCAAAAGTAAGGGAATTGATATTAGCGCAAAAACCTAATTTGCTTGTGGTTGGTCATTCACACATATTAAAGGTTTTTTATGATAAGAAATATAATTTACTTCATGTTAACCCCGGCGCTTGCGGTAATTACGGATTTCACCTTGTAAAAACAATTGTAAGATTCAATATTGAAGGCGAAAGAATCAAAAACTTCGAAATTATTGAGATTGAAAAGAAATAAGCAGAACGTATATATTTAATTTCTCAATTGCCTGAAGTACTCGTAAATACTTGTAAGTACTCATAACTTATACGCTTGTATCTGCAAACTCACTTTTTGAATATTTTCCTGCTTTAAGTTTCTCCTGCACTTTTTCAAAGCAACCGATAGTGTATTTAACATCTTCAAGCGTGTGTGCCGCTGTTGGTATCAATCTTATCATTATTACGTCTTTCGGAACAACAGGATAAACAACAATGGAACAGAAAATTTTATGATTTTCCCTTAAATCAAATATTATGTTAGTTGCTTCGGGAACGCTGCCTGAGAGGAACACGGGTGTTACAGGCGATTCGGTTTTACCTATGTTAAATCCTTTTTCTTTCAGTCCTTTCTGCAATGCATTTACTATTGTCCATAATTTTTCCCTCAGTTCCGGCTTGGCTCTCAGAATTTCAAGCCTTTTTAATGCACCTATTACCATTGGCATAGGAAGCGACTTCGCATATATCTGCGAACGCATATTATACTGCAAATAATGTATTATGTCTTCATTACCGGCAATGAAAGCACCTATGCCTGCCATTGCTTTTGCAAATGTGGCAAAGTATAAATCTATTTCGTCCTGTACTCCCAAATGCTCACCTGTACCGGCTCCTGTTTTTCCCATTGTACCAAAGCCGTGAGCATCGTCAACCAGCAATCTGAAATTAAATTTTTTCTTGAGGGCAGCAATTTCCTTTAATTTACCCAAATCTCCTATCATTCCGTAAACACCTTCGGTAATGAGCAAAACTCCGCCGCCGTTTTGTTCGGCTAATTTTGTGGCTCTTTCCAATTGTTTTTCGCATGATGCCATATCATTATGCGAATATACATACCTCTTGCCTATGTGGAGCCGCAGTCCGTCAATTATGCATGCATGTGCCTCCGAATCGTAAACAACAACATCTTTCCTGTCGAGCAGATTATCAATAATTGATGTCATTCCCTGATATCCGTAATTCAACAAATAAGCTTTTTGTTTTTTAACAAATGAGGCAAGTTCCTGTTCAAGTTGTTCATGATATTTTGTCTGTCCCGACATCATTCTTGCTCCCATTGGCGCTGCCATTCCCCATTTTTCTGCGGCTTCAGCATCAACTTTTCGCACTTCCGGAAGATTTGCAAGCCCGATATAGTTGTTCAAACTCCATACGAGCATCTCCTTTCCTCTGAAATTCATGCGATTTGAAATTTCACCTTCAAGTTTTGGAAACATAAAATAACCATGTGCGAAACTTGAATATTTTCCTAAATCACCTTGCTTTTTAATTTTATCGAATATATCCATGTTTTTTATAATTTTATTGCATTAATAAACGGAATTACATTTTTTTGCAAAATTATAGTTTTATGTTTACTTTATCAAATCTTAAATTCATAAAATTATCAGATATTTGTAAACAATTCAAAGCACTCTGAAATGAAAGCGATTGTTTCTATAAAATCCGTGGTTTTTAGTTTGTTATTCCTTACATACAGCTTGTGTGCACAAAATACATTGAAATTTAAAATTAACAATTGTTCTGCCAATAAAGCATATTTATGTTCAATATACGGCTATGAAGTGAACAGGATTGACAGTTCATTAAAAAGTAACGATTCCTTTATATTTAATAGTTCGAGTAAATTGTCTTCGGGAATTTACAGGATTTCTTTTAATGATACTGTTTTTATTGATTTTATTTATAATAATGAACCTGTTTCAATCATTAGCCGGTACCCATTATTGACAGAAAGCGCTGAAATTACTGAAAGCCGGGAAAATGCGGTTTTTTTCGATTATCTGAAGAAAAAAATAAAGTTAAATCACAAAACAGACAGTTTGTTCAATAAATTTCATAATGGTAATACAGTCGTGTTATATCATTTAATTGACAGCATGAATCTGGAATTTCACGGGAATACAGAAAAAATCATCAAAGAAAATCAGGGAAAGCTCGTGGCGAAAGTTTTAAAAACCTTGCAGGTGCCTATTTATACGGACACCTCTGCATTTAATCTCAGCAATATAGAAAAGAATACTTTCCTGCAAACGCATTTTTTCGACAATATTGATTTTAACGATACCATTTTGCTCCACACAGAGCTTATTTATCTTGCCTGTAAAAATTATTTTGAAAAAGTAATAAATCCGGTTACTATAGAAAACTATACCGGGAAAGCAGACTTATTGCTGCAAAAAGCAATTGAAAACACAAAGATGTTTTGTTATATTCTGAATTTGTTAATGGATAAATTCTCTGCTTCCGATTATAAAGCCGCATACATTTTTTTGTTTCAGAACTATTACCTGACTAACAAAGCATGTTACAATGACAGATACAAAGCATCAATATTCGACAGCGATTCGGTTAAAATCGATTTCGACAAAGCTCCCGACATTATGGCATATGATACAGAAGGAAAGCCAAGAAGTTTATATGAAGTTAAAGCAAACCTGATTTTAATATTTTTCTGGTCACCATCATGTGAAGATTGTGAGAAAGACATTCCTGCTATTGAAAAGCTTTCTGAAATATATTTACCGGAAAGATTAACCGTTTTTTCTTTTGCATTTGAAAAGGATAAAGACATATGGATAAAATCAGTTGGAAAAATAAAAAGTAAATGGATTTTTGTTTCCGACCTGAAAGGCATTGAGAGCGACATTGCTCCACAATATAAGCTTAAAAAAACACCTACTTATGTATTGCTTGATGAAAACAAAAAAATAATATTTAAAACTACTGAAATAAAAGAAATACTGAAAGAAATAAATAAATGGGTAGGAGAGAAGAAAAAATAAAAACGCCACAGATTCACAGATTAAATTTAAAAAATAGCTTTTTAATCTGTGAATCTGTGGCAAATTTCATTACCCAATAATACCCACTGAAGAACCATAAATAATTTTAAAAGATGTTAGATAAATTAAATTTAAAAGTTGAAATTGATGAAAATTCGGGCTTTTGCTTTGGGGTGATTAATGCCATTGAAAAAGCGGAAGCTTATTTAAGTGACAATGAAGAACTATACTGCCTTGGAGAAATCGTGCACAATGAAGAAGAAATAAAACGGCTCGAAAACCAGGGTATAGTCACAATTGATAAAGAGAAACTTAAAAATCTTAAAGATTCCATTGTTTTATTCAGGGCGCATGGTGAGCCACCCGATAGTTACCTGATAGCAAAAGCAAATAATATCAAAGTAATTGATGCTTCGTGCCCGATAATTTTGAGTATTCAGAAACAAATTGTAGCTTCATATAAAAGCAACGAAAAAATTTATATTTACGGCAAGAAAAATCATCCTGAAATAGCAGGATTAATAGGGCAGATTGATAATAATGCCGTTGTATTTGAAAAAATAAATGATTTAAACCTTAAAGAACTTCCTCAAAAAATTACTTTATACAGCCAGACGACGATGTCGCTCAGTAAGTTTTACGAAATTGTTGAGCAGATTAAAAATAAGGGTATAGAATTAAAAGTCAAAGACACTATTTGCAGGCAGGTAGCAGACAGGGAAGGGAAACTGAAAAAGTTCTGTGAAAATTATAATGTTGTGATCTTTGTTGCCGGCAAACATTCTTCCAACGGCAGGGTTTTATTTGATGTCTGCAAAAATGCAAATCCCAACACATATTTTGTGAGTTCCGATATAGATATAAGAAACCAGTGGTTTAAGTCCGGTGAAAGTGTCGGTATATGCGGAGCAACTTCCACTCCGATGTGGCTTATGAATAAGGTTAAAGAAAAATTATTGTTTCTTTAATGAAATTATTTTGCAGTAACTTTAAATTCAGTACGGCGGTTAAGCTTTCTTCCTTCTTCAGTATCGTTTGATGCCTTCGGTTGTTTTCGTCCATAACCAACAAAACTCAAACGGTCTTTATCAATTCCTCTTTTCGTGAGATATTCAACAACTGCTTTGGCTCGTTCTTCCGATAGCTGTTGGTTGTATTTATCTGAACCAATAATGTCGGTATGCCCTGATATTTCTATTTTTACTTTGGGCATTTTATTTAGAAACTCAATTAAATTTTCAAGTTCAAATATTGATTCTTTTTTCAGAATGCTCATGTCGAAATCAAAAAATATGTTATTTAAGACAACTTTTTTTCCGATCTCAACTCTTTTCATGGAAAAGTGTTTCATGACCTCCATATAATTGGCATCTGAAGCAATATTGAAGTTTTCAGATTCAAAGAGGTAATTGTCCGCTTTAATAGACATTCCGTAATTTTTTCCCGCAGGCAATGAAACTATATACTTTCCTGTTGTACTATTGTTTTCAAATGAAGCTATGACTTCGTTTTTTTCGTTATCAACAACTTGTATCGTTGCAGGTATAGGCCTTCCTGTTTCTTCATCAATAACCTCGCCTTTTACAATATATAATCTGTTTTTTACTTCAAATAAATTTGTGATAATTGTGGAAGAATCGGTAACATTTTCTTCGTTATTTGCAAGGGGTTTATCTTTAACATAAGTCATTTTATATAAATCCATATCACCAAATCCGTTTTCCCTGTCAGATGCGAAATATCCGTGCTGAGCGCTTGCCGATAATACAAAGAAAACATCATCGTAAGGTGAATTAACCGGAGAGCCGAGATTTACCGGTTCCGACCATACGCCGTTTTCATAAACGGAAAAGAAAACATCATACCCGCCCATCGTTTTATGTCCCTTAGAACTGAAATAAAGTGTTTTCCCATCGGGATGAATGAAAACAGATTCTTCATCGTAATTAGTATTAATGACTGGTCCAATGTTCACTGCTTCACTCCAGTTTCCTAGATCGGAAGAGCG
>JAQUPB010000070.1 GCA_029004185.1 Bacteroidales bacterium
GGGTCTCGAGGGCGCAAAGATGCACTATGTTGCATTAACTATATTTTCATCGTAGTGAAACCTTGTGTCATATAATGAACCGCTACCAACAATATCAGATTTCGAATATGCTGGATGTCATTCAAATTATTATGTTTGACCCCCGCGGGGTCACATATTGCTAGCATCAATATATTCTACCAACATACGACCCCGACTTGGGCCGAACAATATTAAAGCTAATATTCAACTAAAAAATATTTTTATAAATAAGCTATATTATCAACTAAACAGAAAAAATAAATTAATAATAATGATAACGGTTCGTTATTAGTGCCTTTGTGGCATTTTTTAAAAAAAAGTATTTTTATACCAAACCTTATCGATTTGACTTCAATTTTCATTAATTACATAAATATTTTATAATAAAAAAAGAAATATATTATAATTGAAAATTCAAAAAAAATGTTTTAGATTTTTCATTAAGATAGTTAGTTTTTTTATCTATTTTTACGCCCGTTCACATTAAACATAACTTATTAAAATATCATAATATGGAAAAAAATATAAATTCGATTTTGGAAAGGTTAGAAATTAAACCTTTAAACAGTGGAATATCCACAGGTACAATTTATCTTGAAGGTAAAGGTGAAGTTACAGCTTCAGTTTCACCTATTGACAACAAAGAAATAGCAAAAATAAAAAATGCCACATTGCAGGAATACGAAGCAATGATGGCAACAGCAGAAAAAGCATTTAAAATATGGCGTACAGTACCCGCACCAAAACGCGGCGAAATAGTACGTTTAATTGGAGATGCATTGCGTAAACAAAAAGAAGATCTGGGATTTCTTGTTTCGCTCGAAATGGGAAAAATATATCAGGAAGGTTTGGGTGAAGTTCAGGAAATGATTGACATATGCGACTTTGCCGTTGGTCAGTCACGGCTGCTTAACGGATTTACAATGCACTCCGAAAGAAAAGAACACAGAATTTACGACCAGTATCAGCCGCTGGGAATAATTGGCGTAATATCTGCTTTCAATTTTCCTGTTGCTGTTTGGGCGTGGAATGCAATGCTTGCCGCAATTGCCGGCGATGTTGTGATATGGAAGCCAAGTTCAAAAACTCCACTTTGTGCAATTGCCACACAAAATATTATTGCAAAAGTTTTAAAAGAAAATAATTTACCGGAAGGAATTTTTAATATGATTGTTGCAAAATCATCGGTGCTTGGTGATAATTTTGCTGCCGATAAAAGAATACCTTTATTTTCGGTAACCGGCTCAACTAAGGTTGGAAAGCATATTTCAGGAATAGTAGGAAAACGACTCGGTAAAACAATTATGGAACTTGGCGGTAATAATGCCGTTATTGTTTCCGATAATTCAGATTTAAACATGGCAATGAATTCAATTGTTTTCGGCTCGGTGGGAACATGCGGACAAAGATGCACTTCAACAAGAAGAATAATAGTGCAGGAAAAAGTATACGATGAAATAAAAAACAAATTGACAAACGCATACAAGCAAATAACCAACAGAATAGGGAATCCTCTTGAACCGAATACTTTGGTCGGACCGCTGATTGATAATTCTTCAGTTAAAAATTTCCTTAATGCAATTGCTGAAGTAAAAAAAGAAGGTGGAAATATTATTTGCGGCGGAAATGTTCTTGAAGGAGAAAAATATTCTTCCGGAAATTATGTAGTGCCTGTTCTGGCAGAAGTAAAAAACAATTTTAAAATAGTTCAGGAAGAAACATTCGCTCCTATTCTTTATCTCATAAAATACAAAACCATTGACGAGGCAATTGCAATAAACAATGATGTTCCTCAAGGATTATCTTCGGCAATATTTACCTTAAATGTTCGTGAAGCGGAAAAATTCCTTTCCGAAACGGGCTCAGATTGCGGAATAGCAAACGTGAATATTGGCACATCAGGCGCAGAAATCGGCGGTGCATTTGGCGGAGAAAAAGATACCGGTGGAGGTCGCGAGTCCGGCTCCGACGCATGGAAGCAATATATGCGACGACAAACAAATACGATTAATTACAGCAATGAACTGCCCTTGGCGCAGGGAATAAAATTCGATATATAGAGATTCCCATATATGTTATTAAACTAATTTATTTTCTTTGCGAACTTTGCGAAAATCTTCGCGTTCTTTGCGTGAAACAAATCAGAAAATTTCACGCAAAGAGCGCAAAGGTAACTCCGAGAACGTTAATCTTTAAATGGAAATAATTGAACTTAGAAAAATTAATTTATTTTAAGGGATTAATAACCGAAATATTCAACCTTTAGATCATCAATCATTTTTTTTGCAGTTTCTATTGCCTGCAGTGCAACACCGTTGGAATAATTGGTAAGATATTCTTTTCCCAGTTTATTATCTTTTTTCAATAATTCAACTGCATTTTTTTCAATTGTTTCCTGGTTTGCAAATACAGTAACTTCGAACTTTCCCCACACATCCTGAACTTTTACAATATTTTTTTTGTAATTCATGTCCGTAAGATTTTCAAGCTCATTAAAAATCCAGAAAGCTTTTGTTGCATCGTATTTATAAGTTGTTGAGGGTGGATTAAGATGAAATGAAGGTTTTATATTTTCATTAATATCGTAATCTATATAATAACATCGGGGAACAGATGTAATTCCTATATACCACGGAACAAGTACTCCCGAACATATTGCTGCATTTGACCTCCAATAAATGCATCCGGCTTCTCTCGGCAGCCAGTTCCTTAGCTGGCAAATTGCAACTTCCTGATTTCCCTGGTCGCAGAGAATTCCATCGGTTTGTTTCATCACATCATGAGGACTGCCTAATTTATATCCGTTTGTTTTATCAAATTCAGTTCCTTCAAGATGGTCGCTCATAATTTTACGCAGTATTTGAACAGATAATTTTTCTTTTGGCTTCACAGAAAACGGAAGATAACCGACAACAGGCAAAGAAATATTATTTCCTGTAACCAGGCATTGTCCGCGCCATTGCCTTGCATCACAGTTATATTTCGGCTCAAACCAATCAATCCATAAGGGCTGGTCAAAAGCTTTTGTAAAATTAAATGTATTATCTTTTTTCGGATCGTAGAAACCTTTTTTTATTGCATAATCAACAATATCGGGTGTGCCAAGAAAATTCAGTGTATCATTAAAATTTACTCCCTGAATAATATTCACATTAGCCAAAACAACAACTTCATCATCGGGAACTCTTTGTGCAACCCATTTTTTTCCCTTGATTAACGAGACAATCCACGCTTCATTGGCATCGGCAACGATAAATGTCACTGTGCCATTTGAACCAAATCTTTTCACAAGTTCTCCAATCACATGAACTCCCTCTCTTGCTGTTTTTGCTCTTTTAGCAACTTCAATTCTTATGCTGAAATCTATTCCGCCGTCAACAATTTCACCATTTTTCACAAATTCATCTTTCGAAATTGGTCTTAGTTTTGTAGGAGTTCCGTCGCTGAAACAGGCAACTCCCCATTCATTGACAGCAGCATCACTTCCACGCATTCCAAAATTCTCCGACCATATGAAAGAATAACTTTCCTTTACAGCAGGATAAATACCTCCATTTTCCAGATTTATATTTGTTCCCTCTTTGTTTATCATCCGCGGAACGACTCTGAAATTCAAAAAAACAGGGTTCGATAAATTGTCGTTAAGTTCAGCGTGAGCAACAAGAACAGAACCATCTGTTGATGCCTTTTTGCCTACAATTATTGCATAACATGCAAATAAATTATTGCTCACAGCCAGTAATAAAATTATTACAAAAGCTTTAAAATATAATCCGTTTAATTTCATTTTAATAAAAGTTTAATTATTAATTTAAATCAAAAATTAAAAGAATATTGCCACTAAGACACTAAGCCACCAAGATACACTATGTTGTATTGGCTATTTATTTTGGTTTTTCTTTGTGAAACTTTGTGCCTTCGTGACTTTGTGGCATTTATTATTTTATTAAATGAACTCACAATTTAAAATTATAAAATGATTTTATACTCAAACTTTCAATATCAATCTATAAAGATTCTCTTACTTATCTTATTGGCCTGTAAGAAGCCTTATCAATATCTTCAACAGTTTTCAGAAGAACAGGAGGAGTAAGATATTTAGCAAGAAAAGCATAAATCTTCAATCTTATTTCCTTGGCAATTTTTGTATCAATGCGGTCGTACTCGTGTCCGCCTTCAATATTTTTAAAGATTTCATATTCAAACTTTTTATTTTCCGCTTTAAGCGCCTGAATAAGATGTTCAACTTCCAGAGAATTCACATCATCATCGCTGGTGTTTGTAAAAACCAAAAGAGGAGTTTTAAGCTTATCGGCATTCCATACAGGCGAACGCTTACGATATTCCTGAACATTTTCGTTTGCAGTTTTTCCGAGATGATAAGGTGCAGCAAATTCAGCGCGGTATTCATCGTCGGAATAACCCATTCGTGCTACCAGATCGCTCACAGGAACACCGGAAAAACAAACTTTATAATCATCGGGATAATTAAAAACATTCATAAGAGCAATCATGCCTCCATGGCTCCAGCCGATTATTCCAACCCTGTCCTTGTCAACAAACTCATAATTATTTACCATATAATCACGACTTGCTTTCACATCTTCATTTTCTCTGCCGCCGTAATCAACCGATTCATAAAAAGACTTTCCATACCCGGTACTTCCTCTGTATTCCGCAACAACCACAATATATTTTTGCGCCATAAGTTCACGAATAACGTGCATATCATATGTTTTATAATCGTAGTGAACACCTCCGTGAGCCAATACAATCAACGGATATTTTTTGCTCAGGTCAATTCCTTTTGGTATAAAAACATAAGCATAAAATTTCAAAGGGTTGTTGGCACCCATTGCTGTGGGGTTTTTAACATTTGCTTTCGGAGGACCTGTAATATAAACCTTATCAATATAAGCATAATCGCCAACTCTTTCATACCATAAAACATCATCTGTATATTTCTTCAAAATGTCAATTTCATGCTGAAGATTGCTTATGCTGTTTTGTAAATTCTGAATTTGTTGTTTTAAATCGAGAGACGGCTCCTGCGATAATGCAAAAAAGGAAGTAAAAATAAACGCAAGCAGAATAAAGATTCTGCAATTAGCAGTATTTTTAGTTTTCATAGATTATATTTTTATAAAATTTATACAAAGTTAAAAAAATATGTATTAAAAATAAAATGTCGAATGGATTTGCCCTACAGACAAGACCTTCGACATTCGGTATTCAGTGTTCGATATTCATTATTTATTTTCTTATGTTTTTTTTTAATATCGAACAACGAATGTCGAATAACGAATATCGAAGTCAAAAACTTATTTTAATTTACCTCACTATCTTCAATGCTTTTGTAGGCGAAAGCAAATATGGTGTCAGGTAAGCAGGAATATTGCTGAACAAAAGGACTTCGGGTTTCAGGCGTATGCCAAGCGTTTCCATAACAAATTGCCTGCGTTTCTGAATTCTTTTCCATGCATCGGGATATTTATTTTCAAATTCTTTTCGCATAGTTTCGTCGCAAAGTGCTAATCCATCTTCAATATTGGTGGTATAATATTCAGTGCCTGTAGCCGGAATAACATCTGCCTGCATAGCCATGCCTGTTTTTAAAACAATTTCAGAACCTTTAAAAACCGGTGAATGCACCCATTCGTCAAGATGAATGTAATGACCGGGATTTAATCCTACACCGAAAAATTTATCGTTTAAGCGGTTATGGATTATATCGTACAACTCGCCTCCTTTCACGCCTATGCCGATATGCTCGTACCATTCTGCAATAGCCGTATAATAAGGAATTACAAGTTTGTCAACATAATCGCGGATACCTTCGGGCAATTCTTTTTCGTCATGAACAACAAAACCTGCACGGGCATTTAGCGCTCCCCATAATCCAAAAGCCATTGTAAAAGTTTCACCTTTTTCAATCCTTTTCATCGAAGGACTTGGTAATCCGTATTCAGCGCGTTTTCCGGTCGAGAGCATCTGGTGGCACGATAATGGTATTCCGCAGCTGCCCATCAAACGTGATGCTTCATATTCCGTCATTCCTGTTTTCAATCCAAATATCACATTTCGCAATCCCTGTGAAGAATAACATGAAGCAAATTCAAACGCTGCAAGCTGGTCAACTTCATTAATTATTCTAAGTCCGTCGGCAGGGTTCATGAAAATATCAGTAACATTCACAACATTATTATTGTTTCCTGTTATTTCGCGAAGTGTGTCAGCAATGTATGAAGGCGATTCAATCCATTGTTCCGGAGATGGTGTTTCCTGATTACTGAAATATTTCCACCCTGCAATGCCAACCTTTTTTCCTTTACTTATTCCCTCACTCATAAAAATATCTTTCAGCATTTTGCTTTCCTGACGCGATTGTCCGAGCAAACTCATACTCTGGAAAAGCACTTTTTTAACTTCAACAGGACATAAGTCAGCAAAGCCCCAACCTTCATTGCCGATAAGCAATGCAGGTTTAGAACCTTTTCTTAAAATCAATAATGCTTCCTCAAAACGAGGATCATATCCCACAAGGTACGACAGGTTTGCCATGTGTTCACGGTCGGCATAAACCACTAAAACATCAATGTTGCGTTTTTCAAGGCACTTAAGGGTTTTCTCAATGCGCTTATTATAAATTTCAGAAGAAATCTTCGGTTCAACTGTCGGCATTCCGAATTCGGGAAGGGTGATGTTGTCAAGAATAGCATTCATAATAGATAGAGATTTTAGAACAGTATTTTTTGTTTATTTTTTAAACACAAACAAATATAATTCTTTTTTTTAATTTTTTATTATGACAATTGAATTAATAAATTTTATAAACATTATTAACTTTACAATCTGAAAAATAAAAAAAAATGATTATAGTAACAGGCGGAACGGGATTGGTTGGTTCGCATCTTTTGTTTGAACTTTTAAAAACAGAATCAAGAGTAAAAGCAATTAAAAGAAGTGAAAGCAATTTTAATCTTATAAAAAAATTATTCAGTTATTATTCCAATGATTACGAAAAAATATTTTCTCGCATTGATTGGATTAATGCTGATGTCTGCGATTTGCAGGCATTAACCAATGCAATGAAAGGAACAGAAAAAGTTTATCATTGTGCTGCCGTAATTTCTTTTCATAAAAAAGATTTTGAATTAATGCTCAAAACAAATGTCGAAGGGACAAAAAATATTGTTCAGGCAACTCTTGAAAATAAAATAAAAAAACTTTGTTATGTTAGTTCAATTGCTTCAATCGGAAGGGCAAAAAGAGAAATTGATGAAATAACAGAAGAAACTCCATGGGAAGAATCTCCGCACAATTCAAATTATTCAAAAAGTAAATATTTTGCTGAAAAAGAAATTTATAAAGGAATAGAAAAAGGACTTGAATCTGTAATTGTAAATCCAGCTGTTATAATAGGTCCCGGCGACTGGAAAAAAGGAAGTGCAAACTTAATTTATACCGTCAACGAAGGAATGAAATATTATACGCTTGGAGTCAACGGCTATGTTGATGTGAGAGATGTTGTTAAATCGATGATTCAATTAATGAATTCAGAAATCAAAAATGAACGTTTCATTATTTCTTCTGAAAATTTAACTTACAAAAATTTATTTTTCCTGATAGCAGATAGTTTGAATTGCAAAAGACCATACATACGTGTAAATAGTTTCATAAGCAAAATTGCTTTGGCAGTTAATTCATTACTGAAATTCTTCGGAAAAGATTATGACATTGTAACTCCCGAAACCGCAAGGACAGCCAACAGCAAATATTTTTATTCCAATAATAAAATAAAAGAGAAATTAGGTTTTGAATTTATTCCGATAAAGAAAAGTATTGAGGATACATGCAAGTTTTTTTTGAAAGAAATTAAACAAATATAGTATATGTTGTTTCTTAATATGTAAAAAAAATGTTTAGGTTTGCGTTTACATTAAAAAACAAATATGTCAGAGCTTGTTAAAAACATCAAAGGAATAAAGTATGATATAGAAAACCTGCAGGACAGTATCAGAAAACTTGCCGATTCGAGTTTTCAATATATTGATGACAACCTATTGTTAAAAGAAAAACTATTGCTTTACGAGGATATAATAGATAAAGCAAATGTTTTAATTCATATTGATGATTTGCATGAAAAGAAAATGATTTGGGGAAACAAGAAGCAGTTCACTAATATACTTGGCTTTTCACCCGAAGAAATAATTACAATGGGAATAGATTATCCGGCTAATTATTATCATATAGATGACTACAAAAAATTAAATGAAATTATTGATTACTTTAAAAATGACAAAGGAGAATCACATTCTACACTTTTCAGGGTAAAAAATGCAAAAGGCGAAATATTAAAATTATATACCACGCGAACATTGTTTAAAAGAAAACCCGATGGAACTCCATGGCTTGTTCTTGCAATTTCCGTTAATCTTTCAACACCTGTTGATACCGGAGCACAAATCGAAGAGCTGTTAAAAGAAAACATAAGATTAAAAAATCAATTGCTCATTAAATCCTTAACTGCACGCGAAGAGGAAGTACTGAAACTAATTGTTCAGGGATTATCAAATAAAGAAATTGCAGTAAATTTGTTTATAAGCGTTAATACTGTTGATACTCACAGAAAAAATCTATTGCGGAAATTAAATGCTAAAAATGTTGCGGCTTTGGTTTGTTTTGCAGTTGAAAACGGATTGAATTAGACCTGAAATTAACAGGACATCAATGATTTTCTTTAAATTTTAAACCACATCACCTGTTTAGGTGATATTTTTTTGTTTAACTTAAACAACTCTCCCCTATAAAAGTTATTACATCCCTTAAACAAGTGAGAAAATAAAACCACAAATACACTAAAAAGAGTATTGTTTCGAACCTCTCTATTGCCATTTCTTTGTACCCGAAATTTTACAAATAAAAAATATGAATTGGTATTATTTTATTCTGGGTTCTATATCGGTGTGGCGAATAACACACCTTTTAAATGCCGAAGATGGTCCTTTTGATTTAGTTTTTTTATTCAGAAGATCCATCTTAAAATTCAAGTTCTTATCTGATTTGTTCTCATGTTTCTATTGCCTCAGTGTGTGGATTTCGGTTCCATTTGCTTTTTTAATCGAAACAGAATACAAGGAAATAATTCTTTTATGGTTGTCGTTTTCGGGAATTTCAATAATAATTGAAAAATTAACATCAAAAGAAAAATAAATATGAACTGCTGCGGAAAAAAATTAGAATCATTAAGAAAAAAAGGAGAATTGGCTGAACTGAAAAATCATCCGGTTCAGGTACAAAATCCTGTTTATTATCAATACACAGGCAATAGCGGCCTGATGATAAAAGGAAAACACACGGGAATAGAATACAATTTCAATAAAAAAGGAATAATTGCAGGAATTGACTTTCGTGATGCAACGCATATAACTGAAACAAACACACTAAATAAATTATAAATATTAACTAAAACCAACTAATTATGAAAAAACAAACATTAAAATCAGAATTTCATGAAGAGAGGATGAATTTCAAAAAGTTCATTCTTGAAAATCCGAATTACTACGGACAAATTAAAAAAAGTAAAACAAAGGGAATAAAAAGCGCAAGCGGCAACATTACCTTTGAGGAGCTTGTTTCCATAGGTTACAACCCGGAAACATGTCAGCTTGATGCAACAATAGCAATAAAATTGCAAAGCGGATTCTCCGGTCCGTTATGTCAGAACGGTTCATTCGAATATGTCAGATTTTTCCTCGACTACGGTTCCGGCTGGGAAGATCAGGGATATGTTGCAATTAACCTGCACGATATTCCGACAAAACTTGATTGCTTAAAGCATCCCGAAAAACCAATGCATTATGTTGCTTCATTATCAATTAAACCAAAAGCAAAATTTTGTTCGGTACATGTATTGCCAAAAGCACGGGCAATATTATCGTGGGAAGCACTTCCAACAGAAAATGATCCCGATTACGATATGGCATGGGGAAACAGAATTGACGGAGTTGTTCAGATTAAAAACTTTCCTCAGTTCATTCATATCAGCAAAAATGCTGAAATAAATGAAGCTTTGATAAATAAATTTCTTGATACAGCAATAAATAATCCTGAGCTGAAAGTAAACAACATTAAAGAAATTGTTGAAGCAGAAACAAATGAAAAAGTTGACGATATTCTTAATGTTAAGCAAAACAAGAACATTGTAGAGTTGTCAGATTATTACAAAAAACATAATCATGCTATCGAGCCATTACGTTTAAGTTTAAAAGAAATTGACAAATGCGTAAAACAAAACAACATTCAATATACGGCATCGGTTATTGAAAAAATGAGTTATCTTAAAATTGATTGGGATAAAATTATTTCGTTGTTCGGCAAAACAAAAGCAAATGTTGATTATGAAGAACTGAAAAATGTTGGTCTGGATTATAATAAAGATTGTTTTGTGGCAACAATTGAAATAAAGAAAACAAGCGGATTCATGGGCGACCTCTGCACCAAAGGTTCAAATGAATATGTTGCATTCTGGGTTGACTGGAATAATGATTGCAACTGGGAATACGTTGGAACAACAAAAGTAAATGTTCATGATTTTTCGGAAACCTCAAAAAATCATTTGTTTTACACAGCGCTGTTACCATATGATTTCACATATCACCGCAAAAAATGCACCAACCCTAACGTTGTAAAAGTACGCGGAGTGCTATCATGGAATGTTGAACCATCAAAAACCAATCATGACGAGTTAAAGACTTACGGAAACAGAATTGATACATATGTTGAAATAAAACCCGGTTTTGTTCCCGGAGAAATTTATCCTGCAATTATCGGATTAGGCGGAGTTCCTGTTGATAAAATTAATGACATTACAGGTTTAACCACATCCGACGCATTGTTTATTTTAAATGCCCACAAAGTTGATAGCCTCGGACGTTCTTGTCCTTTTGCCGGAACAGTTGTATTGCAAGGAGTTCCTTTCCCGGGTTACAAATACAGAGTGCAGGTAAAACGCGTTGGAGACGGCTCGTGGAGTACCCTGCATGACAGCTTATTGCTTGTCGGCTGGGATGCCATAACCTACAAAGTAAAGTATACAACAATAACACCCGATTCAAACGGTTATTACGACTATCAGCAGTTTAACGTTAATATTGACAATGTTCTTGCACGCTGGCAGACATCAGGCGATGAAAAATGGGAAGTTAAACTTGACATTTTAGGAATTTACGGTTCGGCAATAAAAACAATTCAGTTATGTAACAGCAGACTGCTCGAAGCTGCTTTAAATATTGACAATGGCGGAAACTGCAAAGATTTCGTTGTTGGCTCAAACATTGATTGTCATTTTGTGGCAAGAGGAAAATATTTCGGAAGTTTTGCATTGCATTATCTCGGAACAATGTTACCTCCGGCACCGGATATTTATACTGAAACTTTACCTGCACCGGGTAACTCATTTACATTTAATACAACAGGAGTTCCTGCCTGCGGATATTCGATAGGTGTTTCGGTTTGGGACAGAGTTATATGCGACAGCCAAAGCGTAGGTCATTCGCCAATTTACTCAGGCACCGGTTTGTGTCTCAGAAAAAGCTAATACCTGTATGCTATAATTTCGAAGAGGGAGTTATGCTCCCTCTTTTTGATTTGCTTTGTTATAAAATTATATTGACTTTTACAGAATAATCATCAAACAAATTAATAAAATAAATGAATAATATTTTTGCCGACATTCACTGCCATCCTTCGATGCAGCCTTATTCAAATGCTTTTCCGAAAAAGCAAGAGCTGAAAACCAAAATGGATTTAATTCAACCGGACGACGCCAATAACAATACGAGTCCGTGGTATTATAACCCTCCAACCATTGAAGACAGGCTTCTAAAAGAAACAGTTGGTATTACCCACTATTCGCAATCGGATTTTACTACACTAAAAAAAGGAAATGTGCGATTAATATTTTCGTCGTTATACCCGATTGAAAAAGGTTTTTTCAAAAACAAATTAGGAACAAGCGAATTATCAAATCAAATAAAAGAGTTTTTCTGCGGCATAAGCGAAAACAAAATTGATTATGTAATCAATAACACCGATTACTTTTCTGATTTGTGCATGGAATACGATTTTTTAAAACATAAAAGCGGAGTTGATATTACAATTGATGGCACTGCAGGCAATTATGTTCTGGTAAAAAATGCAAATGAAATCGATAAATCGGTAAACGATAAAAATAAATTTTCAATTGCTGTAATAAATACTATTGAAGGAATGCATTCATTCGGCAGCGGACTTAATTACAACATTCCTTTTTCTCAAAACGAATATGTTGATAATATTATTAAAGTAAAGAACTGGGAAAACCATCCTTTATTTATAACTTTTGCTCATCATTTTTACAATCAGCTTTGCGGACATTGCGAGAGTCTGCAAAAAATAAAATTGGTTGTTGACCAAACCCTCGGAATGGGAAATGATTATGACCTTACTCTCTTTGGTTCAGATGTTATTGACGTTTTATTAAATAAAACCAATGGCAAAAGAATTCTTATTGACATAAAACACATGAGCAGAAGAACAAGATATACATTTTATAAAATTCTTGACGAAAAATATAAAAACGAAAATATACCAATAGTTGCAAGTCATGCCGCAGTTACCGGCGATGGCAACAGTAATTTCTACAATGCAGATATAAATTTCAGTGGTGATGAACTTATTAAAATAAAGAAATCAAACGGACTTTTCGGAATAATGCTTGAAAAAGAAAGATTGGCATCTAAAGGTGCTTTACCTAAAGGTGTTGAAGATGTTATTGCCGGCAAAAAAATATGGAGCAAAATCATATGGGAGCAAATCAAATACATTGCCCTATACCTTGATAAAAATGGCTTTGACGGTGCATGGGATATTCAATGCATAGGCAGTGATTACGATGGAATAATTAATCCGATAAATCATTATATAACGCATGAAGATACCCATGAACTTTCTGAGCAACTGATAAGACATGCTAAAAAGTTTATGAATAACGAAGGCAAAGATATGCGCCAGGCAAACAGATTAAGCGATAATGAAATTATTGACAAGGTAATGTTCCGCAATGCTTATTACTTTGCTATAAATAATTATTAGTTTTTTAATCCTTCACAAACTTCCCCACACTCACTCCATTTTCATTTACAACTTTTATAAAATAAATTCCATTTGGCAAATTACAAACATCTATAAGCAGTTTGTCGTTTGTGGTTTGTCGTTTAATAAGTTCCTGCCCATTTACATTATTTATTATTATTGTATTTTCTTTTGCTATTTGTAGAATTCCTATTGTTATATTTGAGTTTGCGGGATTTGGGTATATTGAAATTGCATTTTCAGATTTATTTGCTTTTTCATTAATTGAACCAATAAATGACACACATCCCGAATCTACCATAAGCATTGTAGAGTTAATTACCGGTTGCATCTTCATAACCATCCCTGCGTTAACTGATGAAAAAGAGACAGCATCACTAACAAGAGTTGAACTTGTTGAATTTATCGATAAATTATATATGCATTGCGAACTATTCCCCAATGAATCTGTTTTTATCAATCCAATTTGAGGAATATTCCATGGTGCTCTCAATGAAAACATAACCGGGCCATTCCCGGCAATCATATATCCCTTGTCTTTTGTTTCAATAGCTTCGTTAGTACCCATATCATCCAAAAACAATTCCTTTGCCCAAAGTACGCTTCCTGCTGAATCAATCTTTATTATTTCTTTCATTGCCATTAAAACGTAACCTCCGTCTGATGTCTCATGTATTTTATCAGAAGGACTACCCACATAATGAATATCAGACATAAATAAAAACTGTTTGCTCCATAATATGTTTCCTGCAAAATCTGTTTTCATTAAAAAAATATTT
>JAQUPB010000071.1 GCA_029004185.1 Bacteroidales bacterium
TATTGCTGTTTTCTTTTATCCGCTTTCTGTTCATGATTACAAAAACCACAAACAATAAAAATGGAATTATAAGAAGAAGATAAAAATTAAGCGAATTATAAAAATAAATTCCTACGGGTGTTAAAGTAAATTTCTGATTTTTTATGAACTGAATATCGCTTCCGAGATACTTCAAATCTTCTTTATTAACGCCCCTTACAACAACACCTGGTTCATTAGCGCTTCCCTTTTCAACCTCAAGTGTGTATTCTGGAGAAGCAAATGTTATGTATTTGTTTTTACTTAAATCGAAATACGAAAACGAAACGGATTTTATTTTAAATGTTCCTGCACTTCGGGGTATTACGAGATATTCAAAAGTCTTGCTTCCCGAAATTCCCGACATTGTTATATTTATGTTATCGTTCACTTTAGGGTCGTATGTTTCCAGATCAGGAGGAAATGAAATAGTAGGCTTTTCGATAAGTTTAATATTTCCCGTACCCGAAATTGTGAATTTCAGATTTGCAGCTTCGTTGGTTTTAAGTTTTGTCTTATCAATCTGCGAGCTGAAAGAAAAAATTCCTACGGTTCCTTTAAAATCATCGGGTTTGTTTTCTGAAGGCAATGGCTTTACATTCACTGTCAGCGCATTTGATTTCAGCTTCTTTTTAACATTCTGATATGATTCAGCAAAAGGGTCTGGAAAATTGCTAAAGAAAGGGTCTTTGAAAAAATCGGCAAAAGGATCGTTTCGTCTTGTTCTGGTTTTTATTTGGGCAAGACATTCTAATTCCAAAGGAGCAATGGTGAGAGTTCCGCTTTTCTGAGGGAAAAGAGCAACTTTTCTTATTTCGGCGACAACATAAGTGACACCATTTATGGTTTCGTTCGATTGTTTTACTCTTTCATTTTCTTTTAGTAAATCCTGCGACCAAAAACCTGTATATTGCGAAAGTTTGTCGATTGTATATTGCGAAATAGGAACTCTCGTATAAATTTTATAAGTTACAATTATCTGTTCGCCCTGCAAATGGTTGGTTTTATTAACAAAAGCTCTTACAAAAATATCTTTATCCTTTACTTCGGGAATATTCTGATTTGTTTGATTTTGCTGTTTTGAAATCTTACTTCCGCTGTTTACAACTTCAATTGTCAGCGAATTTGATTGTACTTTTTTCCCGTTAATAGTTGCAGAAGCAGGGTCAATTGTGAATTTTCCGGCAGAAGCTGGAACAAGGAAATAAATCCATTGCTGCTCTCCCCCGCCGCCCTGAACAACTTTTCCGTTAACAATAATTGTCATCCCTCCTCCCGAAGATGATGACTGTCCCATAACCTGAAAACCCTTGAACGAAGGAGGATTAAAACTTTCCGCCTGCCCTCCTGTCAATGAAAAAGTAACCTGAAATTGTGAATTAATATAAACCTGCGTCTCATTCGCCGAAGCAGTAAGCTTTTGCGAATATGATTCGCCCGAAAAAAGAATTATTAATATTAATATTTCAAAAATTCTTTTCATTAATTAGTTGTTAGTTGAAGGTTGTCAGATAAAATTGTTTAATTGTTAAAAATATTATTAATCAAATTTCTATTCAAAGTAATTTTACTCATGGCTCGTAACTCGCAGCTCATAGCTTTTTTCATTATTCATGTGAATCAAGAGTTGAATCTCCTAACTGTTTTTAAAATAGCCACTAAGACACAAGGACTCAAAGTTTCACAAAGAAAAATAAAATAAACAGCTAATGCAACTTAGTGAACCTTTGTGTCTTGGTGCCTTTGTGGCAACAATATTTTTAACCCTTGATTCGCATTATTCATTATTATTTATTAATTATTAACTGACTTCCTACCAATCTTTTTCAATCTTTGTATTTGCTCTTACCGCTTTTTCTTTCTTCAATTTATCCTGTGTATTTTTTTCCTGGTTTTTCATTGCTTCAAGAATTCTTTCTGCATCTTCTTTTGATAATTGCTGTTTCTGTTGCTGCTGTTGTTCTTTGTTTTTATCTTCTTTGTTCTGCTGTTGCTGTTGTTTTTGTTGTTGCTGTTGTTTGTCGTTTTTGTTCTTATCATTTTTATTCTGCTGATTTTTCTTTTGCTGTTCTTCTTTCAGCATTCTCAAAGCATATGCCATGTTGTATTTTGTGTCCTTATCGTTTGGTTTGATTTTAAGCGATTGCTTATATGAGTTAATGCTTTCTTCATATTTCTTTTGTTTCAATTGTGAATTCCCGAGGTTGTGATATATTTTCGAAAGCGTGTCTTTATTTTTTGTTGATGGAATAATATCCTGATATATTTTTCCTGCCTCCTCATATTTTCCCTGCTTATACAAAGCGTCTCCGAGATTATAATTTGCCTTTAAATTATTTTTCTTTTTCTCGAGCGACTTTCTGTAATTCACTTCTGCCTGATTGTATTTGCCGCTCTTATATTCTTTATTTCCATCACGGATGAACTTGTTTGCATTTTGCGAAAAAGCAACACATGAGATGAGAATAATCTGAAATATTATAAGAACCCTTTTCATTTAATTTTTCAATTAATGTCTCTTAATTATCTTACTACTTTGCGTCGCATGATACATTTCAACAATTTAGTATCTTCCTGCTTGCGACACTTTACTTTGACATTTGCTTACCCCATGCTAAAGCACGGGGCTATCAACATTCAAACCCTATCAGGTTTGTTCTGATAATTTTTTTAATACAAAACTTTATTTAATTTTTTAATCTTTCAATTTTTGAATCTTTTAATTAATCTTTCTTACTTCAAACAATTTAACATTTTTCATCCATTTATATTTTCTTTCCATCAATAAAAATTCCAAAATAACAAAAAATAATGCAATCGCGATTAGAGGTTGAAAGTAGTCTTCATAATCGGAATAGACTTTCGTTTCAATTTCTTTCTTTTGCATTTTTCCTATTTCATCGAATATTGCATTTAGTCCTATATCGGTGTTCGATGCTCTCACATAAACGCCGTTTCCTGCTTTTGCTATCTGCCGTAATTGAGCTTCATCGAGTTTTGTCATAATGGTATTTCCCTCATTATCTTTTTTATATCCCATTGTCATTCCCGAATATTTCTGAGGTATAGGAACGCCTTCCGGTGAACCCATGCCTATTGCATGAATCACAATATCTTTTTTTGCAGCTTCTTTGACTGAAGCAATGGCATCGTCTTCATGGTTTTCGCCGTCGGTAATTATTATTATTGCTCTGCTTCTTTTTGAATTTTCTTTAGGAAAAGATTCTACTGCAAGGTCTATTGCGGCTCCTATTGAAGTTCCCTGAACGGGAATAATATCGGTATTTACGTTTGCCATGAACATTTCGGCAGCAGCATAATCGACTGTTATCGGTAATTGAGTATATGCTTTGCCTGCAAATACAATAATTCCTATCCTGTCGTCATCAAATCTGTTTAGAAGTTGAGAAATTGCTTGCTTTGCGCGTGTCAGTCTATTCGGCTTGATGTCTTCGGCAAGCATGCTGTTTGAAACATCAAGCGCAATAATAAGGTCAACACCCTTTCTTTTTACTTTTTCAATTTTAGAACCTACCTGCGGATTGGCAACAGCAAGTATGATAAAAGCAAATGCTAAAAGTAAATTTACGAATTTAATAAGATTAAGCGCAGGTGAATAATCGGAAAATAAATTTTTTATAACATCAATATCTCCGAATTTGCTTATAGCCCTTTTCTTCCACAAAAGATATAGCAGATACAACCCCACCAACAAAGGAATTGCAAGCAGTCCGTACAGATATTCTATATTTTCAAATCGAAACATTCGTCAGTTCTCGGTTTTCAGTTTTTAGTTTTCAGTTATAAAAAATCATTACTTTATTTTTAATCATTTTCAAATTTTCAATTTTTTTTACAATTCTATTACTTTTTTTAATCCTAAATCTCAAATCCTAATTCCTAAATCATTTATCAAGGTATTTGTTTGAAATAAGTATATCTCAAAATTATTTCTCCCAAAAATAAAATTGCTACCAGTAAAACCAGTGGCAGATATTTCTCTTGTTTTTTATGATATTCGGTAACATCAATTTTTGATTTTTCGAGTTTATCAATTTCGGAATAAATTTCCCGTAATTTTGTTTTGCTCGTTGCACGGAAATATTTACCATCGGTCATTGATGAAATATTTCTCAGCAACGGTTCATCAATTTTAACTTCAATATTTTCGTATTGAATTCCGAAAGGTGTTTTAAACGGATAAGGTGCCATTCCTATTTTTCCCACGCCGACTGTATAAACTCTTATTCCGAATTTCTTAATTATTTCAGCGGCAGTAAGCGGGTCGATAAAGCCCCTGTTGTTCACTCCGTCGGTTAAAAGAATTATGACTTTACTTTTTGCCTTACTGTTTTTCAGACGGTTTACCGAAGTTGCCAGTCCGTCGCCAATCGCAGTTCCGTCTTCAATCATCCCGCTTTCAATTTTACCGAAAAGATTTTTTAAAACGAGATGGTCGGTTGTTAAAGGACATTGGGTAAAGCTTTCGCCGCTAAAAACAACAAGTCCGATTCTGTCGTCCGGTCTGCCGTCAATAAATTCCATTGCAACTTCTTTTGCGGCTTCAAGGCGGTTTGGCTTGAAATCCTCTGCAAGCATACTGCCTGAAATATCCATCGTTAAAACAATGTCAATACCTTCAACGGTAACATCCCTCCTGCTATTGCTCGATTGAGGACGCGCCAGTGCAATAATTAACAATGTGATTATTATAATTCTCAGAACAAATAAAATGTGCTGTAATCTTTGTCGTATTGTTTTATTTTTTTTATCAAATCCTTTAATTGTTGAAATCTGAATGTCTGCTTTGTTCTTTTTATGCTTATACCAATACCACACCACCATAGCGGGAATGAGTATCAGCAGAAGCAGATAATATTCATTCTGATATGCTCTTAAATCAAAATATTCTTTCAGATATTCCATTTAAATCAACTTGTTTTCGTTTCAATATTTTCATTTTGCTCCGGTAATGGTTTCGTTTCGTTAACAAAACCAAATGCATTATTCAGGCTTATATCATTTTCATTCGGCAATGGATGCAGTTTTGCAAACTTCACAAAATCCGACAAAGCCAGAATCTGTTTGAGTTTATTTTTTGTTTCAGTATTTATTTCAATAGTTTCAAAACATTTTAAAATTTCATCGGTTGTCATTTCCATTGCAATAACTTCAAATCTTCCTTCAATATATATTCTTATAATATCAGAAAGTTTAATGTAATATAACTTCACCATATTTTGCTGCCACAACTTGCTTTCCCGCAGTTTATTCAATTCCATTAAAGCAATTTCATGCGGAGGTAATTTTGGTTTCATGAATTTCAGTATCGGCTCTTTTCGTTTTATTTTAATTATTACATAAATTATTAAAATGATAATAATTATTCCACCCATTACGGATAAAATATACGGAAGCATTTCCCTGAAAGTTAATGGCGCTTCAAACGGCGGCTTAATGTCTTTAATTGCTTTTGTAGTATCAACTGGAATTGTCTTTACCTGAAACAGCATTGCTTCGGTGAGTAATTTCTTTTTTGTTGTATCATTTTTGAGATTAACGGTAAACTCAAACGGAGGAATTGCAAAATAACCCGAATCAAAAGAAGTAATATATAATGATTGTGTTAAAGTTTTCGTTTTTTTATCTGCAGACAGAACCGTGTCAATTTTTGATTTGCCAATTACGTCAATATTTTTAATTATCGTATCGCCGACAACAGGAAAAGTTATAATGTAATTTTCCGGCGCTTTAATCTGTATGTTGAGTTTTATCTGGTCGCCGATGGTTATTGTGCTTTTTTCAAGCTTTGCATTAACAGTAGGCTGCTGGGAAAAAGAATAGCCCTTTGTGAATATTGATAGAATTATTAATATGTATAATCTCTTTGTCATCAAGTTTTCAGTTTTCAGTTTTCAGTTCTCAGTTCTCAGTTTTCAACTATAAACTGAAAACAGGAAACTAAAAACTATCTTGCTCCTCTTTTCTTAAACAATCGCATCAATGGTTTTATATAATCTTCGTCGGTTCTGATATTAACAAAATCAACTCCGCTTTTCGAAAACATTTCCTGAATATAAGATTCGTTAATAAGCCACCATTTGTTATATGATTCTCTGACTTCCCTGCTTGATGTATCCACAGAAATAATATTTCCCGTTTCAGCATCTTTTAATTTCACCAAACCTAAAGACGGAATTTCTTTTTCTCTGCGGTCGAATATTTTAAGCGCAACCAGATCATGCTTCTTTCCGGCTATTTTCAGAGCATTTTTAAAATCCTTATCAATAAAATCAGAAATCAGAAATGCAATGCATCTTTTCTTGATTGCATTTGTAAAGTATCTTAATGCTTCCGTAATGTTTGTTTCTTTGTTTTGCGGTTCAAACGTCAGCAGTTCCCTGATAATTCTAAGAATATGAGTTGTTCCTTTTTTAGGGGGAATAAATTTTTCTATTTTATTGCTAAAAAAAATCACTCCTACTTTATCATTATTCTGTATCGCCGAAAAAGCAAGTACCGCAGCAATTTCAGTAATCATTTCTCTTTTAAACTGCTTTTTTGTTCCGAAAATTCCCGAGTTGCTGACATCAATCAGAACCATAACCGTCAATTCTCTTTCTTCTTCAAAAACCTTGACAAACGGATGGTTGAAGCGGGCAGTAACATTCCAGTCGATCATTCTCGTATCGTCGCCATATGCATATTCACGGACTTCACTGAAGGTCATTCCTTTCCCTTTAAAAGCACTATGGTACTCGCCCGAAAATATCTGGCTCGAGAGCCCACGTGTTTTAATTTCAATCTTTCTGACCTTTTTCAGAAGCTCCGATGTTTCCATTTTATCAGTTTTCAGTTTTCAGTTTAGAGTTTTCAGTTGTTTCTTTTAGTTTACTTCTGTATTTTTTTATTAATTCGATAATTCCGATAATTGTGTTTATGGAAAATAAAATCAATAAAATCCAGAAACCTTTTTTATAAACTTTAAAATCTAATTTTGCAGTAAGGTTAAATATTAATAAAGATGAAGTTCCTGCTAGCATTAACAATGTTTGCAATAATTGTTTTTTATAATTGAACAGAAACAATCCTATGCTAAGCAGAACTATAAAAAATGTTGCTGAAATCAGAAGACAATTATCCCCAAATAATCCTAAATAAACTATATAATAACCAATAATAATGTCATCTTCTCCCGTGTCAAATAGCTTGTAAATTATTTTTTGAAAAAAATTTAATTTGTTATATTCTTTATCTTCACTTTCATTTGATTTGTTTTTTATCAATGACTCCTTTTTAACATCATTTTTTTTAACCGTTGAATCTGCCAATTTATTTTTCAGAGAATCTTTAATAAATTTAGCTTTCCCACTTGAACAATTAATTACTGAATCTTTAATCTTCTGCTCTGTCTCAACCTTTGCAATAGAATCTCTCATTAAAGAATCTATTAAAAGCGAGTCTTCTCTTTTTTGTTCACCGGCTTTTTTACCAGAAGCACAAAATTCAATTTGCAGGAACGGCAGCAAAAACGCCACCAGAATCAACAATAAATTTATTTTAAAAACTTTTTGCATTTATTTTTTTAGCATTTATAATAAATTGTAACTTTTAAAAGTTCAATATTCAGAGCTAAAAGTTTCAATTACCAGCAACTGAAAACTGAAAACCCTAAACTAAAAACTAATTAAGGAACTTCGACAGTATTCAGCACCTGATTAATTATATCTTCGCTGTTTACATTTTCTGCTTCCGCTTCATAAGTCAAGCCTATTCGGTGACGCAATACATCGTGGCAAACTGTGCGCACATCTTCGGGAATAACATAACCTCTTCGTTTTATGAAAGCATAAGCTTTTGATGCAAGAGCAAGATAAATACTTGCACGCGGCGAAGCGCCGTAATTTATGAGTTCTTTTAAATTCTGCAATTTGTAGTTTTCGGGAAATCTTGTTGCAAAAACAATGTCGGTTATATAAGTTTCAATTTTTTCATCCATGTAAACTTCCTTTACTGTATTCCTCGCTTTAATAATATCTTCCGGACTAAGAACCCTATTCACCGAGGGAAATTTTTCTGCAATGTTTTCCCTTATTATAAGTTTTTCTTCGTCTTTCGAAGGATAAGTGATTACGATTTTAAGCATGAAACGGTCAACCTGCGCTTCGGGAAGAGGATATGTACCTTCCTGCTCAATTGGGTTTTGCGTTGCAAGCACAAGGAAAGGTTCTTCGAGTTTGTACGAATTTTCACCGATTGTAATCTGGCGTTCCTGCATTGCTTCCAGCAAAGCGCTCTGGACTTTAGCCGGAGCACGGTTTATTTCATCTGCTAAAATAAAATTTGCAAAAAGAGGTCCTTTTTTCACAAAGAATTCTTCTTTTTTCGGACTGAAAATCATAGTACCCACAAGGTCGGCCGGCAGCAAATCGGGTGTAAACTGTATTCTGCTGAATTTTGCATTTATGGATTCCGCAAGGGATTTAATGGCAAGTGTTTTCGCCAACCCCGGAACTCCTTCAAGAAGAATATGCCCGTTTGAAAGCAAGCCGATAAGCAATCTTTCAATCATTTGTTTCTGACCGATGATAACTTTGTTCATTTCCATTGTCAGAATATCAACGAACGCAGATTCACGCTGAATGCGTTCATTTAGTTCTTTTATGTCAATATGTTCCTGCATAGTTTTGAGTATTTTTATTAAACAAAAATATTTACAAACGCACAATCTAACCAAATCGGAATAGTTAAAATTTGTTAGTTGTTTTGTTAAAAATTGTTAAACCCAAATTAAGCATTATAAGCGAAGTAGAATAATGCTTTAGTCGGTTAATTCCATTTTTTCTATAATTACTTCTTCGTTAAAGAAATAATAATAATTTTACAAAAAAATAATTTATGAAAACAGAGCTAAAAGACACAGATGAATATTTCGGAATTTATTCGATATCTGAAATTTCAAAAGATGAAATTATATTTAAGGCAGAACATGTAAAAATACTTAAAAGTCCCACACAGTATTCCGTTCAGGTTGATACATTCAGGCATATTGAAGTTCCCGAAAGAAATAACATAACAGGTGATTCCGAATTTTTATGGCAATTCATGAATCATGCCTGCGAACCGAATTGTTATTTCAACACAGAAGACATGACTTTTCGGGCAAAACATAAAATCGAAAAGGGAGAACATCTGACTTTCAATTACCTCACAACCGAACATGATATGGTTGCACCATTCAAATGCAACTGCAAATCGGAAAATTGTTTTGGTTTCATAAAAGGATTTAAATATTTAAATGATGAACAAAAATTAAAATTGATTGATTCCTGCGCAAAACATTTGAAAAGGTTGTATAAAAACCATTTCGAGAAAACACTCATATAAATATAAAATTAAAAAAACCTTAATTTTATCTACCTGCTCTTTTTAAAGATTTGTTCTCCCAATATCTATTTAACTGTATTAAACCTATCTTCAATCCATTTTTCAGGGTTTTCTTTTATATATTTTCTGATATTTATTAACGCCTCATTATTTCTGATTATATGGTCGTAAAATCTGGATTGCCAATAAAAATCAGGTTTAATGTTTCTTGCATATTTTGATACGGCAGATTTATATGAACCAATTATTGACGATAATGTATTTTTCCCCTGATTCCGGAAACGTTTTTTTGATGGTATGTTATAATTATTTATGTTTTTTAAATCAAATTTTAAAACGGAATGTTCGTCCGCATCCGTGGTAGAGACAGGGCATTGCCCTGTCTCTACGGAAAAATCATCATTTTTATTGTTGATTTTTATTATTCCGTGTACATGATTTGGCATAATAACATATTCATCCAATTCGATAAATAAAAAATGTTTTGTAATTTCCAACCATAACCTGTCTGCAATTTCGCCCGTTTCCGACAATTTCATTTTACCGTTTTCAATATCACCGAAATAATAATTTCTTCCTCCTGTGCATATCGTAACAAAATAATCACCATTTCTCGAATAATCCCAGTTCGGTAATCTTGTTGATTCTATTCTATATATGCTTTTAAATCTATCTCTCAATTAATTTTTAATAAAATTTGATTTATCATTTAATAATCAAAACCATCTTAGGTTTTATTTTGTCGCTCTTCAGATTATTTAGTTTCATTATTTGTCCTACGGTTACATGATATTCAAGTGCTATTTCCGAAAGTGTTTCTCCTTGTTTAACAACGTGTTTTATTTGCTTTCCTGAAATTTTTGTATTTTTCTCAGGTTCTGGTTTTATCTGTTGAATTATTAAACTATCGTTCTGTATTCTTTTTTTTGTTAAATAAAAATAATACGAATTCCATATTGCATTAACAAAAAGTTCGCCTTTAGTGCAATATCCCTGTGTTGTTAAATGAATTTTATCTTTTTTGGCAAGTTTATTAGAATACCATTTCCGCATCGAATATCTGCCTCCGCTGATATAATAATAATCATAAAATACACATTTTTTTTGCATTGCAGTGTTTCTTGTAAGCTCGGAAAAATCCTTGCAGGCAGCAATATTCAATCTTCTTCTGTATATGTCCTGTGAATTGGAAATTATAATTACCGGTTCATGCAAATATTTTCTTATCGTGTCAATAACTGATGAAAGATTCCTACCCATTAAATCCTTGTTAAAAGCACCTCTGTAAAAATCGTTAGCACCCAGATCTATTATTACCACATCAGGATTAAATTCCTGCAATTGCGAAGGGAATAGTTTTTCGCGCAATATGCTTGCGTATCCCGCTCCGTTTATTCCAACACTGCAATATAAAACTCCATTTTCATGAGTTGATTCCATAAGCATCCCGTAACATTCAAAAAAACTCTGTGAAGTATCTGTTTTGTTTATTTTAAATTCGAGGGTATCGCTTATTTTATCCAGAAGGATTAAAATGTAAGGCAAATCGTTTTTTTCGTTGCAATTTATTTCAATTGGCAATTCAGAATTGCAAGCTTTTAGTTTTAAATTAAAGCTTTGCTCTGATTTTTTTAAATATATTTTAATGATTTTAAAACTACTGTCAAGTTCATCTCTACGAAAAGTAAATTTAAAACTTGCCGAGCTGTCATCTGTATGAATTGTGGCTCCGCATATTCCCATATCAAAATTTGGCTTCGGGGAATTATTTTTCGAAAATTCCCATTTCCCCTTGCAGGAAGTAAAGTAATCGTAAGCAGAATGGGTTTTAGCTGCAGCATAAGGAAAAACAAATCCTCTTCCCCCCTTACCGAATTTCTCCTGCAGCCTGTTGCGGACATAACCTGTATATAAATCTGCCTGAACATGCGAATCGCCTATATGCAGTACTTTGAGTTTTCTTTTATCGGTTTGTATTAATTTTTCAAAAAAAGATTTTATTGCCAAAGAATCGTTCCATTCAAAATAATTTATATTGTAATTTATGAAAGAATAAGAATTCCTGTAAACAACAAGCTTTCTTATAAAGTCGGGGTTTTTCAGGGAATCCGGCGGTAATTTATTTTGGGATAAAGCTATTGCAGATATGAAGAATAACAAAAAAGAAAATACGTTTTTTCTTATCACTGCAAAAAACATTTTAAGAATAATCATGGTTTTCCGGGAAACGATTCCACAAATTTAATCTTTATATCGGGAAATGATTCCACAATCTGAACTTTCAAATCGGGAAATGCGTCAACAATTTGCCATTTGCCGCAATCGTCGGGAAAAGCATCAACAATTTTCACTTTTAAATCAGGAAATGATTCCACTACCTGAACTTTTATATCGGGAAAAGAAGTAACGAATTTTATTTTACCGTAAAGCTTTAAACCTTTGTATTTGCAGTCTTTCGAGATTTTATCATCATCCTTTGCGTTATTTTTCTTAAATTCTTCACTGCCTAAATTTTTGAAAACAAAAATTATTGCAAGAAACAAAATGGCTGAAATTGTAGTTTTCATTTTTAAATATTTTTTCTTCACCGCAAAGACGCGGAGACGCAAAGAAAATTATATTTTATAATTTTTCGGCTTTAACAATTAGTCCTGTACCGCTTTTGTGGTTTAATGCCACATCAAAGTAATTCAGAACAAAACAAAAAGGAAAAGCAAGTATATAATAAAACGGAAGAATTATTAAAAATAATTTAGAAATCTGAAGAAGCAATATCGGGTATTTCATAGAAAGAAGCCATGATAATTTTCCCGGTTTACCGTATGTGTAGTTGGTTTCAATATTATTAAATCCTGATTGCTGAAGTTTATTTTTTATATCATCAATGTTGTAGCCATTGCGAACATGTTCTCCTATAAATGATTCATCATTGCTGTCGTGCGCATCGGAACCGCCTTTATCCGAAGGTGTTGAAATCAGCATCATTCCCTGAGTTTTCAATGAAGCATAAAAATTTTTAAACACTTTTACATCATCTTGGATATGCTCCATGACATCGACACATAATATCAAATCAAACGTATCGGGTTTTTGAAAGACTGTTAAATCTGCAGGTTCAAATGTTATGTTTTTCTTTCCGAGCTTTCCGAAAAAATTATTACAATCGTCAATCTGTTCTTTTTTAACATCAACACCAAGAATGTTAAATGATTTATCAAAAGAAGAAAGATAATAGGAATACTGACCAAAGCCCGAGCCGGCATCAAGAATATTAATATTTATTTTGCCTGCAAGCCATTTTTTAAAAGCTCTTTTTATATGCCATGTACGCAGCAAAAGCAAATCAAGCAATTTATAAAACAGGATTCTTAGAAACGGATTAGTGTTAAAAACTTTTCCTAAAATATTTTTAATAGGGTCGTAATTCAAATTAGTTTTCAGTTTAGAGTTTTCAGTTCCGGTAATTTGACAGATACTTCATTATTTTTTCAGAAGTTTTTCAATATTTTCGATATAGTCGAGTGAGTCGTCAATAAAGAATTCGAGATTCGGAATTATTCTCACCTGGTTTTTAATTCTTACTGCAAGTTTATGCCTTATTTCCTTTGTGTCATCTTTAACTAATTTTAAAAGTGCAAGCTTGTCGTTTGTTCCATAAATGCTAATATTAGTTCGTGCTATTGACAAATCGGGAGTTACATTGACTTTTGTAACAGTAATCATCGCACCCCTGCAATAATTAATAGCTTCTTGCTGAAATATCTCACCCAGGTTTTTGTGAATAAGGCGTGCCACTTTATTTTGACGGGTTGTTGCCATAGTTTTAAATAATTTAATAAAAAACCCATTGAACAACCATGAAGTTTAAAAAGTAAAATTCAACTGGTTATGTTATTTAATTTCCTATTGTTTATCCTCACATTTCAATGCGGGGTAAGATTGTTTAATGATTTTTAAACCACTTATTGACTGTTCGTTTTTTGGTTCTATTGCTAATATTTTTTCATAATACTTTTTAGCTTCACAGGCATTCTTTTCTTCTTCAGGTCTGTTTCCTTTACTTGAAATCATTTTCTTATAAAAGAAAAATGAAATTTCACCATAAGCCTCAAATAATTCTTTATTATACTTTGCCGAATCAAGTTTTGCCAACTCAACTACTTTATCAAAATATGGTTTTGCTAATCCTTTATATAATTTCGGGAGAGAATCAATTAAGTTATTTGTTCTTGCTCTCAACAGCCATCCCTGCAATAAATCAGGTTTATTTTTAGTAACATAATCCAAAGCGGTGTCGGCTTTTCCGTAT
>JAQUPB010000072.1 GCA_029004185.1 Bacteroidales bacterium
TATGCGTTAGACACATCAGCCTGCGATTTGAGCGACACAGCATATTTAACAATAACCGTTTTTCCCAACCCTACCATTACTGCCACGGGAGGACCGGTTTGCAACGGAGCTTGCGTAAATATTTCTGCCAATGGAGGAACAACATATACATGGAATACAACACCAGTGCAATATGGAAACATCATCAATGTTTGTCCAACAATAGCGACAACATATTTTGTTACCGGAACAGATGCAAATGGTTGTACAAATACTGCTTCAACAAGTGTTAATATGTATACCAGCCCAACCATTACTGCTTCCGGCGGACCGGTATGTAACGGAGTCTGTGTGGATATTTCCGCAAACGGCGGAGTTACTTACACATGGAATACTTCACCTGTGCAATATGGAGCTACCATTAATGTTTGTCCGACAACAGCCACAAATTATTTTGTTACCGGAACAGATGCAAACGGTTGTACAAATACTGCATCAGTATCAGTTATGATTTACACTAATCCGGTTATTACAGCCACCGGAGGAACTGTTTGCAGCGGAGTACAAATAACCATAACTGCAAACGGTGGTGTTACATATACTTGGGATAACAATTTAGGTCCGGGCCAAAACAAAATAGTAGCACCCACAATTACCACAACATATATCGTTACAGGAGAAGATGTAAACGGATGCAAATCAACAGCATCTGCAGTTGTAAATGTTAACTCTTCACTTGATGCAACACCAAGTGCAATAGATGAAGTATGTGAAAACGGAAAAGGAAGCGCTTGCGTAAGTCCATTTAACGGAACACCTCCATATAATTATCTCTGGAGTACCAGCGCTAATGACACATGCATTAGTAATTTGCAGGCAGGTAATTATACTGTTACAGTTATGGATTCCAAGGGATGTATGATTGTAAAAACCATTACCGTCAGCAATAATTCTCCTATCCCAGATGGAATTGCAACGGTTGATAAAGTACTTGACATAATAACTCATAACTTCCTTTTCGAATGGAATGGAACCAACGGATTTTATTATCACTGGGACTTTGGAGATGGTGATACGAGCAATCTGAAAAATCCGAAACATACTTATAAGAAATCCGGCACATATACCATAACATTAAAAGTTTTGTCTCAGGATGGTTGCGAAAGAATTTACACTCTGGTTGTTGAAGTTATTGTTCCCACAACACTTGAAGTATTTAATGTTTTTACTCCCAACAGCGATAATGTTAACGACAAATACAGGGTGAAATATGAAGGAGAGTTTTTATATTTCCGTATGTTGATTTTCAACAGATGGGGAAGAAAGCTATACGAAACAAATGACATTGATGCGGGATGGAAATGTGATGAATGCTCCGACGGAACATACTATTATATTATTACCGGAAAAGGCAAAGATTTAAAAGAATATGATTTTCACGGACATGTTACTTTAATTAGATAAAAAAAATAAACTAATACATATATTAATTAGTAAAACTTCATTTATTTATAAGTAATAACTTCAATTATTATGAAAAAAATAATATTGTTATCAATTCTTTTGTTTATTGGCAATTTCATTATTGCACAAGATGGAACCCGCCAGTATATTCAAAACATTAACGGACAAACCATAAACCTTGCGCAGGGTATGGAAATAATATCAAGCGGGGTAAATGCAACTACAAATCCCAATCACCCGCTCTGGTATGGTACAAATGAGCATTACACTGTCACACTCCGTTGTACCAAAACGGCAAAAAAGCTCAAGTTCTCATTCAGGACAATAAACCAGATGCCTGCGATTGCCCCTTCCGGTTCTCCACAAGAGCACGTTGACATAAAAAGCACTGACCATTTGAAAATATATGATGGTGCAACTACTGCAAGTCCGTTACTATACGATTACACAAATATTTCTTATAACAGAACTATCCCTTACCTTGTACTTCCTGTTTTTGTTACAACGCAGGAATATTTAACAGTTGAATGGACTTCTGATGCCGCAAGTGCCACGGGATATGGATTTAGGGTTGCGGTTGGCTGCCCTCCCGATTCATGCGGGGGAAAAAACAAGCCTGCAGGCGACTCTTGCCAAAATGCCACCCCGATATGCGATATAACAAACTACTGCGGAAATACAAGCTATTGGTATTCGCGTGATTTACCCGGCAACTTATGTGACGTAAATCTTAATGCTCCCGGGTTAAACTGCCCTCTTTTTCCCGGAGCAATTGATAATAACTCATGGCTGATTTTTCAGGCAGCTTTAACTACCGTTTCTTTACAGGTTACTATCTCAAACTGCGTTGGCTCGAGCTTATCACCCGGTGTTCAGCTGGCTGTTTATGAAACGTCAAACTGCAATAATTTTGTTTTGCATACAACTACAGCTTATGTCACCGAACCGGCACTTGTACCTGGGGTATATACCATTAATATTACAGGACTTACAATAGGAAGCAATTATTATGTAATGATTGACGGAAAGGCAGGCGCTGTCTGCGATTATACAATAAGAGCAATAAACGGATTTCTCATTATTGACGCGGGTACCCCAAAAACAATTTGTACAGGAGCATCTACAACACTTTGTGCAACGGGAGGAAGCAATTATACGTGGAGTACAGGCCAAACAGGAACCTGCATCACTGTTACTCCTACAAGCACGCAATGGTATAAACTAACCGGTGTTCCGGGTTTCAGTTTGTGTGGTTTTACTGCCACTGACTCGGTTCTTGTATCACTCTACCCTGTTCCTGCAATAACCGCTAACAGTCCGTCTTTGTGTATTGGTCAGTGCAAAACAATCACTGCATCGGGAGGTGTAACTTACACATGGAGTACTGGGCAAAACGGAGCAACAATAAGTGTTTGTCCAACTGCTAACACAACATACTATGTTACAAGTACCGATAGTAATGGTTGTACGGGTACGACATCTGCTGTCGTCACGGTAAACCAACTTCCGGTAATTAGTGCAACAGGCGGCACTATTTGCCGGGGTGCCTGTATTATTATAACTGCAACAGGCGGAGATACATACACATGGAGCAATTCCCTAAACGGTACTTCAATAAGTGTTTGCCCTACTGTTACCACAACATATTATGTTACTGGAACAAATTCTTTGGGATGTACAAACACTTCTTCAACTGTTGTAATTGTTAATCCTCAGATTACAATAGGAACAACCGGTAATACAGCATGCAGCGGAACCTGTACAACGGTCACTGCAACAGGTGCAGATTATTATACATGGAATACCGGACAAACAGGTCCGACAATAAGTGTATGCCCGACCGTTTCAACAACATATTATGTAACGGGAGCAAATACTTTCGGATGTACGGGCACTAATTCGGCTGTAGTAACCATAAATGCATCACCTAATCTCACCGCAACAGGCGGGCAAGTTTGCGGTGGAACCTGTACAACAATTTCAGCAAGCGGAGCAAATACATATACATGGAGCACCGGACAAAATGGTAATACTATATCAGTTTGCCCAACAATAAATACAACATATAATGTTACCGGAACTAACACAAGCGGATGCACAAATTCTACTTCTGCGGTAGTAACAATGTATACAAATCCAACAATAACTGCAAACGGAGGAGCAATATGTACAGGCAAATCAATTGTTATCAATGCTTCAGGAGGAATTTCTTATACATGGTCACCGGGTGGTCAGCTAACTCCAAGCATAACTGTTAGTCCTGTTTCGAATACACAGTATTGCGTTACAGGAAAAGACACACATGGATGCACAAACTCGGCATGCGTATCAGTTGCTGTTAATCCTAATCCAACCATTGTAGCAAGTATAAATCCTCATTTTATTTGCAACGGGGAAAGTGCAACTCTAACGGCAAGTGGAGGCAATACATATATATGGGTACCCGGTAATTTTACCGGAAACCTGATTATTGTAACTCCTAATGTAAACACTACATACACTGTAACCGGAACTGACGGAAACGGGTGTACTAATATTGATACAGCAGTAGTATTAGTAAATCCTCCGATCAGCGCCGGCGTATCCGGTATTAACGAAATTTGTGGAAATGGAAAAGGGAAAGTTTGTACAAGTCCGAGCGGCGGAACGCCCGGATACACTTATGTGTGGAATGTTGCCGGCAGTTTGCTGTGTCTTGATAACGTTCAATCAGGCACATACTATGTTACCATTACCGATTCAAAAGGCTGTAAAGTAGTAAGAAGTGTGAGCATCACCAATCAAATGACAAATCCCGACGGTACTCCAACTGCCGATAAATATTTTGACATTATAACTCATAAATTTATATTTGACTGGACAGGAGTATTTGGTTACAAATATCATTGGGATTTCGGCGACGGTGACACAAGCAACCTGAAAAATCCTGCTCATACATTCAAAAAAAGCGGCACTTATACAATAAAGCTCATTGTTACTTCATTGGAGGGTTGCATAACGGAATATACTCTGGTAATTGAAGTCGTTATACCATTCAAGATTGAAGTTTTCAATGTATTCACACCCGACAACGACGGCTTTAACGACAAATACAGGGTAAAATATGAAGGAGATTATTCTTACTTCCGCATGATGATATTCAACCGCTGGGGCAGAAAATTATATGAAACAAATGACATTGACGCAGGGTGGGAATGTAATAATTGTTCCGATGGTACTTATTATTATATAATAAACGCAAAAGGAAAAGACGGAGGCGAATATGATTTTCATGGATTTCTTACTTTAATAAAATAATCTTATAACCAAATAAACTTTTTAAAAGTTTATTTTAAAATTCACCGGGATCTTTTTTTAGATTCCGGTTTTTTTATTTAAATGAATTTTATTGTAAATTTTTTTACTGAATTCTAATTTTATTTTGTTTATCAATTTTTATTTCCTTTCAAGCATTAATACATTTAGTTTTTTGTAACATTTCATTTACATATCAGAAATTTCCCAGATCTATGTTCAAAATATTTTTATTAAAAACATCATTTGAATTTTTAGTTTGTATTAAATCAAAATGCGATATCACAAATAACCCGCCCTGCTCTTAATCCAGAAGTCAATCAAACAAGCATAAGCTTTATTTTTTCATTATGTGAAAAATATTTTTTTATGTCATCATACAATTTTTTGAATTTGTTTCATATTCTTAAAAAAACACCAAATAAAAAAAACAATTCAGATTTTTCGTTCTTAATTTCATTTTCGCATCAACAAAAACGCGCAAACACCTGTCAACAGCAACATACAGTCATTATTATTTTACAATTTTCATTTAATTCGGATTTATTTTTCTAAAAAAAAATAAAAACCATTTCTATAAAAATAAATTTACGATTCTTCTTTTTACTTACATCAAATCAAAAAATCATTTTTTTCTGCCAAAAAAATATTTCTTATCATTCTGTTTTTCGCAATTAATAAGACTTTCCGCAGTTAATAAAAAAATAAATCAAAAAAATAATTAAAATTCAAAAAAATAATTTCAAAAAAAAGTTAATAACTTGTTTATATTATTAACAATAATTTTTAATCAGCGAATACTTTTAATATTATTTTTGTTTTATCAAAATCAGGAAAGTTGTTTGAAATTTTTAACCTGAGTTAAAAAATCAGACTTTAAAAAGTAAAGTTTGAAAATGAAAGTTTCAGCAGAGATAATTCCACTCTGATAATTGGAATTAAAATGTATACATTATGGCAAAAAAAGCAAAAAAAGCAAAAAAAGTAGCTAAGAAAAAACCTGCAAAAAAGAAAAAGAAGTAGGTTAAAACAAAAAAGGGAGATCAAATCTCCCTTTTTTTATTTATAAAAAAATTACAAAATTATTTTTTTCTCTTCTGCCTGAATAATTTCATAATTAACAACATTATAAATAAAAGCCACGACAGTACAATTTTTTTCTATCCATTCATTATTTAAAATAATACTGTAATTTTTAAAAACCGCAAACCCCGCCAGTGCATTTCCGTTTGTTAAAGTATCACCCCATGTGGAATTAACTGTACTTCTTAATACATGCTGATGAACAAAGTTCGCTATGTCGGGAACCGGCCCTAACTCCGGTGAATTATTTTTCTGATATTTTATTATACTATCTTCAGTGATGTATACACAAAGTTTATAAGTTCCTGATAATGATTTGAGAAATTCTGTTTTAACATTAACATTAAGAATTCTGTTTGTGCTTGTATAATTATTTGTGATTTCGATATACGCATCGGGTGGTTCGTTTATTATTTCATTTATTTTTGTTCCCCAATCGGTTGGACCAACAAAATAACCGGTACCATATTCTTTTCTGTTAATCATTCCATTTGGAACTCCGGCTGCGCTTATTCCAAAAAAATTATCAATATCGGTTCCTGTTGTTGTTCTGAAATCATAAGTATAATTTCCGCTTGGATCGGGAGCAGCAAAAAATCCTGAGTGAACAGAAATTACAACCAATCTCTCACTGAATTGTTGTTTTAACTCCACAATTGTGTTAGCAGCACCCGGACAATTAACACATTTATGTCCGGTAAAATCTTCGAGCAAAACTTTTCTTTGTTTTAATGTATCATTTTGTTCAGTAATTTTTTTCTTATACGGGGGTTCAATTTTATCGCAGGAAACAAATGCAATAAAAAGAAACAAAATGATAATGTAATTAAATTTATATCTCATTTGTTAAAAATTACTTGTTATTGACATTGTAATTCCGTTCATAGAAGGAACATTTCTGCATACACCACCTATGCAAATAATTCCTTCGCGTTGTCTTCCGTAATTTATTGCTATTCTGGTTGCATTTTTCACAAAACCGAATGAACCCATATAATAATGTGTTTGTTTTTTGCTGTCACTGTTTCCATAATTCCATCCATCGGAAACGGCAAAAAACCATTTCGGACTTATTGTGTATTCCAATAAGCCCATTACCCAGTTACCTTTATCTTGTTCTGTGTACAAATGCTGTAATTCCATCCGCAGGTTATTTTTTTCATCAAGTTTATATGACAAATCAAGAGCAAAAGTATTTGCATATACTGTACCATCGCCTGAATGGCCTTCAATAACATCTTTATTATAAACCAGATTTGCAAAAAATAATATCGTTTTGATTTTTTTACTGAACTTATGAGTTATCTCAACATTGAAATCCTCAAAATATTTTTCATTTCCAATTTCAAAGAAACCGGATTTATAACCTAAAGTTCCTTTTTCATTTAACTGAGTTGTATCATTAACTTTTTCCTTATCAATTGAATTTGCAATTGAATAATTAACATTTACAATTGTGCCATAATTTCCGCCAAGCCAGGTATTTTTTTTAACTGTATAAATAACCTGTGCATAAAAACCCATTTCACCGGTCGGTTGTGTTGCATAAGGGTACATTGATGCCAATGAATATATATGCTGCTTTGTCAGGGCAGGTAAATAATTTATTAATAAATCATTTCCTGTGGCACTTCTTTCGGAGCGAAAATCCATATTGTCGACTCTCTTTGCCGAAATCAAAATGCCAAGTCCCTTTTGGGAATAAGAAATTGAAGAATGAACAGCATTACCATCTTTATATATTAAATTATTTACTGCAGAAGGATCATTTATTTTGTATACATATTCGCCGTAAAAATTAATTTTCCCTGAAAAAACATTAAATCTTCCTGCACAAGCTGCCACATTCTCGGGAAAATAATATATAGGATCGTTATTCTCCTGATATTTGCTCACAAAACTTCCGCCAAAAATCAATCTTGTTTTCTTTTCCGAAAGCCTTTTAAAAATATCATTTAAAGAAAATTCTCCGTCAGCACCCCTCACAATACCTTCACCTTTGGCAAAATATAAACGCTGATTCCCTGCCAGACCTTTTAATGTTATACCCTTTATAAGTTCTGATTTTACTCTTATCCCATAAATTGAATTATCAAAACCAAGTCCCCAGTCCTCATATGCCCGTAATATCATTCCGCTCCCAAACTGTTCATAAAAATTCCCGACAGTTATTTCAACATTCTCGGTTTTATATGAAGCAAATCTGTATGGAATTCCAATTCCTTTATTTCTTGTATCAAATCCTTTAAGTGCATTCTGGTAACTTTCAAACCTGAAACCGGCACTAAACTTTGAATTTGTGTATATGAAATTTTCAAAGTTATTCATTAAAAAGTACTCGGGAACCACGGAAGCTCCAATTGCAGTATCCTTAAAATAATACTGGCAATCTGCCTGAAAGCTTCCGTGTATTTCTCCTTTATTTAAGTTGTTCGAAATATTCTGTGCGGAAACATTTGTTATAAATCCGGTTATTAAAAAAAACAGTATTGCTGACTTATTTTTCACCTGAAAAAAATTTAATGTGCTATTGCATTATTTATCTATAGGTTCTCCTTTAATGATTTTTCTTATAATATTGATTAATTCTATTTCAGCCCCTTCGGTAAATGAAGTATGCTGCCATACAATTTGTCCCTTGCCGTTTAAAACAAAAGTATGTGGAATCAAATTCACATTCATTGCTCTTTTAAAATCGCTGTTCGCATCCAGAAAGACTTCATACGACCAATCATTACCTTCAACAAACGGCTTAACATTATATGTCGTTCTCGAATCATCAACGGAAACGAGGATGATTTTAACGCCAGTTTCTTTTTGCCAGTCGCTGTATAATTCGGCAATTGTTGTAAGTTCCTTAATGCATGGCTTGCACCATGTTGCCCAAAAACTTAATATTATAGGTTTGCCGTCATTATATATTAAAGATGTATTAAAAACTTTTCCATCCATTGTTTTAATGTTCACTGATGGCAATTCTTTATTTGTACTATCCTGAGAATAACCACTAATAGAAAATAAAAGCACAACAATTATTGTCAAAATATTATTTTTGTTTTTTATCATAAAATTATATTTTAAAGAGGCATCAGGTTTATTTACCAATTTGAATTAAAGAAAACGAAAATCAATCGCTAAATCCGGTAAACAAACGGATGCTCATTTTATTTTTATAAAAACTCACAATGAAACAAATACAAACTTAAGAAAATAATTATTCAGATGCAACAAGCATCAATTTCGGAATAAAACCGAAATAAGTAATTTATTATAACAAAATTTCATTTTTATCGTTTAAACAATAATAAAAACGCTATAATTGAAGACAAAAGCACTAATATTGTTTTTTTTTATCACAACAGTAGTTCTGGCACAAAAGCCAAGAGTTGAGAACATGCCTAAATTTGACCGTAAACCTTATCATTTTGGTTTTTGTTTCGGCTTCAACAAATATGATTTTACGGTACGCTCAAATCCCGATGCTTTCAAGAACGATTCGGTGGCTGTTCTGGAAACAATTCCGACATGGGGTTTTAATCTTGGGGTATTAGCTAACCTCAAAATAGGAACCCGCTTTGATTTAAGATTAATTCCCACATTAACCTTCGGCGACAGGAATCTTGAGTACACTTTTCTTACAAAAGACACAGTAAGAATAAAAAAAATTATAAAAATAGAATCCTCAATACTTGAATTTCCAATAACTGTAAAGTACAAATCCGCAAGGTTGAATAATTTCAGGGCTTATGTGCTTGGTGGAGGAAAATACAGCTTAGACCTTGCGTCGCAGGAAAAAAAGAAAGTACTTCAAAAAGATATAGTTAAAATAAAAAGAAACAATCTTTCTTTCGAAATCGGTTTTGGTATTGATATGTACTTTGAATATTTCAAACTCTCTCCTGAAGTAAAATTTTCGGTCGGAGTAAACGATTTGCTCGTAAGCGACAATACTGTTTACACAAATACCATACGCAATCTCACATCCAAGGTTTTGTTTCTTACATTTTATTTTGAATAATCGAAATGAGAAAAATTGTTGAGATTTCACTATCTCCCGAACAAGCTGCGGAAGAAAATATATTTTCGAAATATGTTGCTTCAGGGTATGATATTATCGAAAAAGATATTTCACATATTGAAATATTAAAAAAATCAATTGACTCACGTTCATCAAACACTAAAATAATATTTCGCCTTGAAATTTTTTGCAATGAATCTCCGCCCGAAAAAATAAATCACATTGCTGCATATCAAAAAGATGTTTCAGGCAAAGCCGAAATATTAATTGTGGGGGCAGGACCCGCAGGATTATTTGCCGCCTTAAAACTCATTGAAAGCGATTTTAAGCCCATAATCATAGAAAGAGGGAAAGAAGTTTCGGAAAGAAAAAACGACATTGCACTTCTTAACAGAAACATTGAACTTAATCCCGATTCGAATTATTGTTTCGGTGAAGGCGGAGCCGGAACGTTTTCCGACGGCAAGCTTTACACCCGTTCAACAAAAAAAGGTGATGTAAAAAAAATCATTAATATTCTTGTTGCTCACGGCGCCGATAGAAGTATTCTTTTCGATTCGCATCCGCACATCGGCAGTGATAAATTGCCCGAAATAATTTCTTTAATGAGAAAAACAATTTTGAATGCAGGAGGTGAAATTCATTTTAATTCGAGAGTCACTGATTTTATAATAAAAAATAATTCTATCGAAGGTGTTGTAACAAATACAAATGAAAAATATACCGGCAAAGCTGTAATTCTTGCAACCGGACATTCGGCAAGTGACATTTATGAATTGTTACAGTCAAAAAACATCATCATCGAAGCCAAACCTTTTGCAATCGGAGTCAGAATTGAACATCCGCAACAGCTTATTGATTCCATTCAATATCATTGCAAAAAAAGAAATACGCTTTTACCGCCTGCCACATATATGTTAACTCATCAGGCAAACAAGAGAGGAATATTTTCTTTCTGCATGTGCCCCGGAGGAATTATTGTGCCTTCGGCAACTTCAAATAATGAAGTTGTGGTTAACGGAATGTCAAATTCAAAACGAAATTCGCCTTTTGCAAATTCAGGAATTGTGGTTACCGTGGATATTGAAGATTACAAAAACTTTTCGGAACATAATGCGCTTGCAGGTTTAAAATTCCAGCAGAACATCGAAATGAAAGCATTCGAAGCAGGCGGGAAATCTTTAAAAGCGCCTGCCCAACGTTTAATGGATTTCATGAACAACAAATCATCTTCAGTTTTACCAAAAACATCATACAATCCCGGAGTAGTTTCAACAAATATTTCGGAAATTTTACCCGAAATTATTTCTCTTTGCCTCAAAGAAGGATTTAAAACTTTTAACAACAAAATGAGAGGTTTTCTGACAAACGAAGCATTAATAGTTGGTGTTGAATCGAGAACTTCATCGCCGGTTAGAATTCCAAGAAACAAGGAAACTTTCGAACACATACAGATAAAAAATCTTTTTCCCTGCGGTGAAGGTGCGGGTTATTCGGGAGGTATTGTTTCATCTGCAATTGATGGTGATAATGTTGGCGGTAAAATAGCTTCGAGCTACGGACTATGAGCTGCGAGAAAATTCTTATCTCGCAGTTAGTGCTCGTGCATAATGGGGCTTTTTATATAATAAGCATCACGAAACAGCTCCGAAGGAGCAAAATGTTGGTAGAATGTATGAATATAAAAAATGTCTCGCTCCTATCGGAGCGAAACAACAATGATTATATGTTTTCTACCAACATTATATTCCTAACGGAATAAAAAAGGCACGAATTATAAAATCAGCGCCTGACGGATAATTTTTCAAAATATTTTCTCACTGTTTTATTTTCAGCGAATATTTTGAAATAAAAATATCATTGGTACCGAAAGTAGTTTTTAATGTAGTTTTTCCGAAAGCAGCCACACTTCCGAAAGCGCCAAAAGAGCCGGTAACATAAATATTTTCGTTTTTAAATACTTTCACACCGGTTGCTTCATCAATTCCTTTTCCGCCAGCATCAAACACAAATTTCAGATCACCCGTAATGCCATTATACTTTGCAACATAAACATCGGTGCTGTTTGTTTTGCTGACAATTTTAGTTGAGTCAAATGCAGCTTTACCACTAAAACTTCCTGCAATATATACATCTCCCGAATCATCGAGAGTAACGGCATTTCCTTTATCCCAACCTTCGGCACCCGCTTGTTTTGCCCATTGTATATTTCCCATATAATCATATTTTAACAGAAAGATATCGGCTCTGCCGCGGCTTGTAAAAATTTTACTTCCAAACTGTGCCGTACCCGCAAAACATCCTGTTACAAAAACACTGCCGCTTGAATCAACAACCAATGCTTTTGCCGCATCTTCGTCTCCTCCCCCCGATTGTTTTATCCATATAACTTTCCCCGAAGTATCAAGTTTTGCAACAAAAACATCCAGTCTGCCGTTGCTGTTAACCAGAGTATTGTCAAAATATGACAATTCCTCAAAAGTGCCTGTAATAAAAATATTATCATTTATGTCGCAGGCTATGCCATTGCATTCATCATTTTTTTCTCCTCCGAATCTTTTCACCCATTTTAATGTGCCCAGAGAATCGTACTTTGCAACAAAAATATCCGATTTTCCCTTGCTCATCAATGTATCTACGGTATGATAAACTGAATCACCAATTAACTTTCTTCTGTTGAAACAGGCAGTATCATAAAAGTTACCAGTCATATATATATTTCCCAGATTATCGAAAGCCAACGCTGTACCTTCCTGGTAATAAGTTCCGTTAACCTGTTCTGCCCACAATGCCTTGCCATTTTCAGGATTGATTTTTACAAGAAATGCACTTCTGTTAACCGGAGCAACAAATGTCAGAGGTTCAAAAATTGCAATATTGAAAAAGCATCCTGTTATGAAAACATTATTTTTTTTATCAACACTGATACAGTTTCCTTTATCAAGCATTGCTCCTCCGGCATGCTTTATCCATTTAACTTTTCCGGTGGAATCATATTTTGCAAAAACAATATCCCAGTCGCCATAGCTTTTCACTTTTGCCGAATCCGCAATTGCCTCGGCAACAAAATCGCCCATCATGAATATGCTTCCGTTGCTGTCAATTGCAATGCTATGACCAATATCGTGGTCATCTCCTCCGATTTGTTTTGCCCATTCCCAAACCTGTGAATACGAAGACATTCCGGAAAATAAAAAAAACAGAATAAAATAAAATTTCAACTTCACAACAAAATTTTTTATCAGAACTTAAATATTTTTCTTAATTAATCCCGAAATAATTTCAGTAGCACCTTTATTACTTTTTATATATTCTGAACAAATGTATGAATTTTTCTTAAGTGCTTCTTCATTGTTCAACAAATAATAAAGCTTATCGTAAAGCTGCTGAAAATCAGATATACTATATGCTCCGCCGCACTTTATCAGCTCAGTTGCTTCATTAAATTTAGCAAAATTCGGACCGAAAAATACAGGCAATCCGAAAGTCGCAGGTTCAAGAATGTTATGAATTCCTTTTCCAAATCCGCCTCCAATTAAAGCAATATTTCCATATTGATACAAATGTGAAAGAAAACCTATACCGTCAATAATCATAACTTTTGCATCAACAACATTTTCCGCTGTCGCTTCCGAAAATTTTACAGCTTTTAAATTTATTCCGGAAATAAAATCATTTATATTTTCTGGTTTAATAAGGTGTGGTGCGATTATGTATTTAATATCAAATCCCGATTCGTTT
>JAQUPB010000073.1 GCA_029004185.1 Bacteroidales bacterium
CATTGCCATTTCTTTTTATGGCTTTTTATGGGTATGCACAAACTACATTGCCGGTTGATAATACAGGCACAACCAAACCCATAATAAAAGAAAGCATTATAAATAATGAAAATGCATCTGCTTCTATTTCTATAAAACAAAAAGTTCCTGTTTTGCCAAATCATTCCATGGCAGTTCCTGTTGTGAATAAAAAAAACGACCCGGCTAATAAAGCCAAAGTTGAAAGTTGGATGCAGGACAAGACTGTGCTATTCGTTGAAAACAAAGGACAAATAGCAGACATGGATGGCAAGCCCGTTCCCTCTGTTCTTTTTAAAGCACAAGCTCCCGGAATGAATCTTTTTATTACCGAAAAAGGATTAACCTATATGTTCCTGAAATCCGAAAAGGATATTGAAAATGAAAGTAAAAATGAAAGACCGAAAGAAATAAAAGATGAAAACATAAAAATAAGCTGGAGCAGGATTGATATGGATTTGAAAGGCGCTTCAATTAAAAAAGAAAACATAATTACCGAAGGAAAATCAACTTATTTTAATCAGTATTTTTTAGCTCATTGCCCCAATGGAGCATCAGATGTGCATGGTTACGAAAAGGTAACCATTAAAGAAGTTTACCCGAAAATAGATTGGATATTTTACAATTCAAGTGATAAAGGACTTAAGTATGATTTTGTAGTACACCCGGGAGCCGACCCCAACAACATAAAACTGCTTTACCGTTCAAAAAATAAATTAAGTATAGACCAGCAAGGTAACGTACAAATAAAAACCTCTTATGGAACATTGACCGAAAACGCACCCATTAGTTATATTGAAGAAACCAAACAAGACATTGCGACACAATTTATTAAAACAAAAGTAAACAGTTGCAATCCTACCGCTGGTGATGAGGGCTACGAAACAGAAATTAATTTTCAATTTAAAAATTCAGAAAAAAATTCATGCAGCAACTCAACTCTTATCATTGACCCACAACTGGTGTGGTGTACATTCTATGGACTTTATGATGAATCTGCTTTGGATATTACATGTGACGCTTCAGGAAATTTATATGTAACAGGCTACACCAGTTCGACTAATTTTCCAACCAAAAATATGGGGGGCGGCGCATATTTTAATGGTTCACTCACAGGAGGTGTAAATCCTTTTATTATACGTTTTGATAACAATGGCGTGCTAATCTGGGCAACCTATTATGGTGGCATTGGCAGTGTTTGGGGTGTTGCAAGCCCTATTGCCTTTGATTTATCCGGCAACCTGTATATTGCCGGATCGGCGAACTGGACTTCTTTTCCTACAAAAATGTGGGGAACTGCCTATTATCAGGGAACGCCGGGAGGATTAAACGACATTTTTATTTTGAGGTTTAACACATTAGGCGCACTTGATTGGGCAACGTATTATGGTGGTAATGGTGATGATATAGTAGGTTCCATCACATGTGATAATGCGAATAATCTTTATATAACAGGATACACAAGTACTACAAATTCTACTTTCCCGCTGAAGAACCGTGCGGGCTCTTATAACGATGCCACGCATGGTGGAGGCGTGCAAGATATTTTTATTTCAGAATTCAATAATGCAGGCGCGCTTGTTTGGGCTACGTTATACGGAGGGACCAGTGATGATAGGGGTGAAGACATAAAATGCGACAGGTCAGGCAATGTGTATGTTTCTGGGTTGACATCAAATAGCTTTGGGACTTTTCCACTCCAAACATGGATAGGAGCTTATAATCAAAATGTATATGGGGGTGCACCCGGAGGAGATGATGCCTTCATTTTGCGATTTAATAATGCCGGAGCGCGCACATGGGCTACCTATTTTGGTGGCAATGGCGGTGAAGAATACAATTATTTGGCAATTGACGCTTCGGATAACGTTTATCTGTCAGGATTTACGAAGTCAACTCCGGCAACGCTTCCCTTAAGACCATGGGGGAGCGCTTATTACGACAATACCTTTGGAGGAGGAGGTTCAGATGGCTACATAGCACGCTTTAACAGCGCCGGCTTTCTGACATGGTGCACATATTTCGGAGGAAATGGTGATGACAGCCCAGGGGAAGGCAAACACGCACATATGACTTTTGATAATTGCGGAAACATCTTTGCAACGTTCGCAACAAATTCTACTGATATGCCTGCACGCAGAAATACAAGTTGCGATTATTATGATCCAGCTCCTAATAATTATGATGCATTTATTGTAAAATTCAACAGTACGGGTGTTATAATATGGGCAAGCTATTTTGGAGGAGATGGGGAAGATTTTTGGGGAATGATAACGGCTGATAATGCCGGCAACGTATTTTTTGCAGATAACTGGAGCTATATTAGACGGTTAAAAACCGGCTACCCGCTTGTTAATCCTGGCGGAGGCGCATATTTTAGTAGTGACACGAGTAATTTTCTCTGGCATGAATTTTACGTAGCAAAATTCATTCGTACAAAACCTATATATACACCATCTAAGGTAAACGCAACTGGTTGCAGCAGCTGCAATGGCAGTGCAACAGTTAATGTATTATGCGGCATGCCAAATTACAATTATGTCTGGAGTAACGGCGTTACAAAACTTAATACAACAGACACAACAAGCACCATCAGCAATCTCTGCCCTGGTAATTACTCTGTTACCGTGAGCATGATGCTCGACTGCATTCCGGAAGACACTGTCATTAATTATAGTATCACAGGCGGAACAGGAAGCATGACACTTTCCGCAACAGGAAACTCAATATGCCCGGGAACATCAGCAACAATAACAGCAAGCGGAGGCAGCTTATATACATGGAGCAATGGTTCAAACAGTTCAACACAAACAGTATCGCCAACAATCACCACAACATATTTTGTGACCGGCTCGGATGGAGCAGGATGTACGGGAACCGCTTCATGTGTTGTTACAATAAGTAATAACCTTGTTTTGTCAGCAACGGGAAATACAATATGCAAAGGAAACACAGCAACAATAAGTGTGAGTGGAGGCAATACATACACATGGAGCAATAGCTCAAATGCTTCTTCGCAAACAGTTGCACCTACCGTAACTACAACATATTTTGTAACAGGAACAAATGCTTCGGGATGTACGGGAACAGCACAGGCAATAGTAACAGTAAATCCCTTACCATATATAATAGCAATGGGAAATTTAATATGTGCTGGTAACTCAGCAAATATAATTGCAGGAGGAGCCACAACTTATACATGGAATACTAATCAAACAGGTTCAACCATTGTGGTAACTCCAACAATAACTACAACGTACATGGTAACAGGAATAAATGGCAATGGCTGTACAAACACAGCAACAGCAATAGTAACTGTAAATCCAAAACCAACAATAACAGTAAACAGCCCCACAATCTGTAATGGCGCAAATGCAAGTATCACAGCAAGCGGAGGAACATCTTATACATGGGACACAGCATTTATAGGTAATCCGTTAAATGTTGCACCTGCAACAACTACAACTTATACAGTAACCGGAACTGATGTAAACGGCTGTACAAACACTGCGCAGGCAGTAGTAATAGTAAATCTAAAACCAAGCATAACAGCAATTGGCGGCTCAACATGTGCGGGTTCGCCAATAAATGTAACTGCAAATAATGGAATAACATATACATGGAGTACGGGATTTATTGGTAATCCGTTAAATATTGCGCCAAGTATAAATACAACATATACAGTAACCGGAACTGATGTAAATGGGTGTACAAACTCAGCAACAGCGGCAGTAATAATAAATCCGAATATTTCAATAATAACAACAAACAAAACAATATGCAATGGTGCAACGATTGTTGTTTCTGCTTCAAACGGAACATCGTATACATGGAATACAGGAGCATTAACTTCAGACATTACAGTAAATCCAAATATCACAACCACATATTACGTAACAGGAATAAATGCGCAGGGATGTTCAGGAACAGGGTTTGCTGTTGTAACAGTAAATTCATTGCCAAACATTGTGGCAACAGGAGGAGCTATTTGTGATGGAAATAATATAAATATTTCAGCGAATAATGCAATTACATATACATGGAATACAATCTCAAACAACAATCCGTATAATGTTAGTCCGAACGTGACAACAACATATACAGTAACAGGAACTGATAGTATCGGTTGTACAAACACTGCACAGGCAGTTGTTATAGTAAATCCAAAACCAAACATCACAGCAAACGGAGGTTCAACATGTTTGAACTCCCCTATTAACGTTGTTGCCGGAGGCGGAAATAATTATACATGGAGTACAGGTTATATTGGCAATCCGTTAAATGTTACTCCTGTTGTAAATACAACTTATACAGTAACAGGTGTAGATTTAAATGGTTGCACAAATATCGCACAGGCAACAGTAACAATAAACTCAACTATTTCAATAAATACAACAAATCCTGCAATCTGCAACGGAAATTCAACAATTGTTTCTGCATACAACGGAACACAATATACGTGGGATACAGGAGCATTAACTTCAGACATTATAGTAAATCCAAGTATTACCACTACATATTATGTAACAGGAATAAATGCGCAGGGATGCTCAGGAACAGGATTTGCGGTAGTAACAGTAAATTCATTACCGAATGTAACAGCAAATGGAGGTACTATTTGTAACGGAGAATATATAAACATCTCAGCAAATAATGCAACCACATACACATGGAATACCGGCTCAAATAACAATCCGTATAATGTTAATCCGAATGTAACAACAACATATACGGTAACAGGAACTGATAATAATACTTGCTCAAACACAGCACAGGCAATTGTTACAGTAAACCCTTTACCAAATGTAATAGCAATCGGAGGTACAATTTGCAACGGAGATAATATAAATATCTCAGCAAGCAACGGAATAACATATACATGGAATACCGGCTCAAATAATAATCCGTACAATGTTAGTCCGAATGTAACAACGACATATTCAGTAACAGGAACCGACAATAATAACTGCGTAAATACAGCGCAGGCAAAAGTTATAGTAAATCCATTGCCAAATGTAACAGCAACAGGAAATCCTTTATGTTTAGGAGACAAATCAACATTAACGGCATTCGGAGCAAATACATACACATGGGATAACGGACTTGGAAGCGGAAACATAAAAACCGTAAGTCCTACAATAAGCACTGTATATATTGTTACAGGAACAGATATAAACGGATGCACAGGAACGGCAAAAGTTGTTATATGTGTGAGTATAAATTCACCGGTATCGGTAAATAATCCAACAATTTGTTATGGTACATCCGTAACATTAAATGCAAGCGGAGTATTAACATATACATGGAATAATTCCCAAACAGGAAATACAATAACAGTAAATCCGAATGCAACAACTACATATTTCGTTTCGGGAACAGACGTGAACAGTTGTACAAATACAGCGCAATCAGTAGTAACAGTGTCGCCGCAAATTTCCTTGAATATAATAAACCGGAAAGATGCGAGTTGCGGATTTGCAAACGGAAGCGCAACGGTAACCGCAAGCGGAGGTATACCATATACTACGGGAATATTAAATTATAATTGCATTTGGAGTACAGGTGAAACAACACCAATAATCAACAATCTTAAAGCAGGAATATATACTGTTACAGTTACAGATTCTATAGGATGTTCGGCGGTAACGACCGTAACAATTGGTGATACGCCGCCCGTAACATTGTCAATTTCATCAACAAATGCAAGTTGTTTTCCTAACGGAACGGCAACTGTAACTATCATCACAGGAACACAGCCATACACTTATATCTGGAGTAATGGACAAACAACACAAACAGCAATAAATATAAATCAGGGAACATTTATTGTAACAGTAACGGATGCAAAAGGATGCACTGCAACTGCTTCAGTTGTTGTAAATGAAAATAATCCTTTGTCAATAGTTGTATTACCCACTCCCGAACACTGCGGAAAAATTGATGGAACAGCAACAGCAAATCTCACAGGTGGAAATCCATCGCTTTACACTTATTTGTGGGATAATGGAGGAACAACAAAAACAATAAGTAATTTATCGCAGGGAAATTATATTGTAACCGTAAATTATGGAACATGTGTAATAACGGGCACAACAACAATAGGCGAAACATATGGTCCCAATGCTGATTTCACATACTCTCCTTCTGTACTTGATATTTTCGAAAACTCTACTGCTTTGTTCGAAGATTTATCAACACCAGGCGGACAACAAATAGTAAAATGGCATTGGGATTTTTATGATGATAACTCAACTTCAGATATCAAACTTCCTGCACATACATACAAAAATGTTGGTACATATACAGTTTGCCTGAGAGTTACCGATTCTGAAAATTGTGTTGATTCAATTTGTAAACCTATTATTATAAAAGATATTTTCACTGTTTACATACCGAATGCTTTCAGTCCGAATTCGGATATGCTCAATGAAGCCTTCATTCCACAAGGATACAACATAGACCCTAACGATTTTCAAATGCTCATTTTCAATCGCTGGGGAGAAGAAATTTATAAAACTAATGATTTAAACAGCCCTTGGAATGGAAGATATCACAACACAGGTGAACTGGTGCAGGTTGGCGTTTATGTTTACAGAGTTATTGTAAAAGAACTTGAAGGACCAAGACATGAATTCATTGGCAGAGTGACTGTGGTGAGATAAACTTAAAAACCATTCAACAAAAAATCAAGAAAAACCGTTGCTGAATTTCAGTAACGGTTTTTCATTTACGCTCAATTAAGAGCCTGAAGTTGATTTTGCAGATTTCTGTAAACCTTAAAAAAAGTTTCATAATATCTGAGCGCTGAACCCTGAGATAGTTTAATAAACTATTATCGAAACGGGTTCTTTCCAATCCTGCTGCCCTTCTTTTAAAACGCATGCTACCCTGAACCAATACCTTGTGAATGGTTTTAAATCACTCATTTCAAATATCGATTGCAATGAAGTACCGGCTTTTTTCCAGCCGTCTTCGGCAGGAACCGGGTCTTCGCAATATTCCCACACCCATGCCACTCTGCCTCTTATTGCCTTGCATTTTAAAACCACTACACCGGTTTGTTCGCCGTGAACTACGCTGAAATCGTCTTTCATTCTCGGAATCGGCTGATGCGAGGGATGAAATCCTGCACTCAATACCGTTGCCTCGTTTCCGGCGCTTATACGGTCAACATAAGTTGCCTGTATGTGCATCAATCTGTCCCATTCTTTCTCTGCCTGATGCAACAGCGCAGTTTTATGCTTACCTCCACCCTGAGCATTGTTAAAAGCAGTTTCAAGATTGTTGCATGCTGTTGTCAGTATTGCATAAGTAACATCGGGAGTTGGAAATACTCCTGCTGCACCCATCTTTGTTACGGTATTTCTTCCGAATTCAACCTTTGCAGGCACCGACAAGCGCACAAAATCCAATAAAACTTTTATTGCTTTCATTTGGTTATAAGTTTTGCTTCACAAAAACCGGCTCACCGCATCCCTGCATGGTGGCATAGTACATATACCCCGCAGTATTATTATTGCCGGCGCTTTTGTGGTTATTAACATTTCTGATACGGATTTTAACACAGTTAAATGGACACTCCCCGCACTTTTGGGAATCTTCGTTTTGTAATACATTCTTATAGTATTGCATTACATTCCAACTGTTTTGTAACGCATGTAAATTGTAATGTGTCGCATGACAACTGTTTTGTAATACATTCTTATTGTACTGCATTACATTCCAACTGTTTTGTAACGCATGCAAATTGTAATGTGTCGCATGACAATTGTTTTGTAATACATTCTTGTTGTACTGCATTACATTCCAACTGTTTTGTAACGCGTGTAAGTTGTAATGTATCGCATGACAACTGTTTTGCAATACATTCTTGTTGTACTGTGTTACATTCCAACTGTTTTGTAACGCGTGTAAGTTGTAATGTATCGCATGACAATTGTTTTGTAATACATTCTTGTTGTATTGCGTTACATCCCAATTGTTCTGTACTACATTCTTATTGTATTGTGCAACATTAGTGCTGTAAGGGGATCCATGTAAATAAAAAAGGGGGAAATGAGGTTTTGTTTGTACAGGAAGCTGTTTGAAGTTATTTATTTTGTATGTTTTTTGCGGCACGTTCATTGTTACGGGAAGTATTTTCATATTAAAACGTAAGTTTATTTTGGTTTATTGCGTTAATATGATATTAAAATTAACATATTTATTGAATAATGTCAACATATAACCAGCAAAAGGTAGATTTTGTTAAGTTAAAGGTAAAAAATATAGAGTATTGAGCTTGGAGCAGGGGAACTCTCATATACCAACTGGTGCTATATCCGCAAAGACACATCCCTGTTATCCCTTTTCAAGAAGGGATTCCCGCACACTTGCCCCGCTTTTATTCATTAAGTTATTATAGCACTGTCCTAAAGCCCTCTATTGAGAGAGCCTGCCTGACGGCAGTCAGGGTTTTGGGTGTGTGTCTTTTTTATATCATGGTAATACAAGAGAATATTTAATGGAGATTCCGAACTAAGTGAGGAATCTGTCCCGAATTATTTAATCATATTAAGCAAAAAAGGAAAAACCTTATTTTTCTTCTATTAACCTTAGTAAAAAAGACTGACGCAACTCCCAACCTTATTACCTTATTGATGCGAAATAAGGTAATAAGGTCAAATTATCGTTTGCTTATTTTTTACTAAGGTTAAAAAACGATAAGGAAAATAAGGTTTTGTGTAACATCAGTTATTTAAAAATATCACGAAGGTTCTTTAAGCAACTGAAATTTAAAATAAATTAATATCTTAGCTTTGTAAACAATTTAATATCAAATGGCTTTAAGTTGGAATGAAATACGACAGCGTGCAGTTACATTCTCTAAAGAATGGGAAAACGAAACAAGCTCATTAGATAGCACTTTTAAAAACATGTCCTTTTTAATAAAATGAACATTAAAAAAGTAAATACTCTATATTTTAAGGAAGAAATTCAAACTGACGGGAATTATCCTTTGGTGTTTTTATGCGATGATGGTAATGTTTACTACGTAAAATACATTTTGAATCGCAAGGAATTTGATTGTCTTGTTTATGAATTTATTTGTTCTGCATTATTGAAAGAACTTCAAATTCCTACGCCGGATGTTGCAATTGTTAAGGTTTTAGAAAATTCATTCGATATAAAGCAGATAAAACATAATAAAAAATACTTTAGAGCAGGAGTTTATGCTTTTGCTTCAAAGGAAGTCAAAAACACTGACTTATTAAATGAACAAACAGCCACCATAAAAAACAAGTATGCTTTTAATAATTATTTAAACCCAAAAGATATTATAAAAATTTTCCTTTTTGATATTTGGGTTGATAATACTGATAGAAAGCAAAGCAACTACAATCTTCTTATCAGGGAAGGCAAGAAAAAAGAAATCATTGCTATAGACCATGGTTTTGCTTTTGGCGGAGTAAATTTAATGGGTATGTTTAACCCTCAAATGCCTGTAAATATTAATGACAAGATTGTTTGTTCGGCATTTTTCAAGCAAATTACGAACTATGTGCACAAAGAAGAAAAAAGAGACATTATCGAAAAATTTTTCTATTTTTGTAAACAATATTCAAAAATAGAGAAAACAATTACTGATGTTCTCAAACAACTACCTGAAGAATGGATATATTCCAAAAACATAGAAGATAGGATAATAAAACTTTTAACGTCCGCAGAACGTTTAAATACAATAAAACAATTAATTTCACAAGAACTACAAATTAAAATTTAAACGACAATGAAAAATTTTATTTCAGTTGTTTATATAAAAACCAATTCACTGTCTGATGAAAAGGTAAGTGTTGGTTTGTTTGCAATAAGTGAATCTCATGTGAGTTTCAATTATTCTAAAGATAAATTAAAGCATGCTGATAGCATATTGCAAAACAATTTATATAATCCTTTATTAAAAACCCTTGATAGTATTGTTGAAAAGGCACATGAATTTAATAATAACAAAGAGCATGAATTAATTTCAGAAAATATTTTTTCTCTGGAATATTTTGAATATCTAAATAAATCCGTTAATGGAATAATTGAATTTATGCCTCCTCAGCCGTTTGCAAAGAATATTGATAATAAAGAATTCCAAAAGCTATTTAAGCTATTTATTGGAATTGACTTAATGAAACAAGAGAGTAAACAAGTAAACGATTTTAAAGTAAAAGTGAAAAACTATCTTAGTTTAAGCGCTTTTGATAAAACAGATAAGAATTATAAAATAGAACCTGAAAAAATTAGTGGAGTATACTCTCCAACTATTGTAGATTTTATTTGCAAGAATGGAGGTATTTTATTAGGGCAAACTATTGATTTCAATGCAACCGTCAATAGCATAGATAAAAACATTTATGAATATAAAAATTTAATATCTTCATTAGAAGTTTTTGCAAAAGAAAAAGAATTAAAAGACAAAGGAAAATATAATTTGTTTTTTAATGAACCAATTGAAAAAGAACAAAAGAAAGTATTCGATAATATTAACAAGGATAAGAATAAACCTTTCAATTTTGCTCATGTTGATGTTATCAAGAATACTGCTAAAGAAATAGAAAACAATGAATACACAAAATTCTCTTTGATATTCAAATAGTTTTCATCAACTCCGCCAATTGCCCCTTCAGAAAGGATTTCCAGTCCCCCTCTAACCGGTATTTATAATCCTCGTATAAAAAAACACTCCCTTTTCTACGATTTCTATAACTTTGCAAATACTTTATCCTTTTGAATAATTGCGGCAAATTCGTAAATATAAAAAACAATTAACCCCGCCTCCTATGCCAAAGCACAAGAAAAAAAAGAATTTATATCAATTACAAAAAATCGCGAAAGCGCATAACAAAAATGAGTTCTTTCGCAAACTTCAGTTTGTTCTTAATGACGCAGGGTGTAAGCATGTTTATGAAATGATGCCGGCAAAGATGCTCGAAGCGATGTACATTCTTCGCTATCAGCCATTGAAAGTTACTGCCGCCGAAGGACAATCCGTTAACCCCAATATGCTCAAAGAAATAAAATCACTGATATCGGGCGCACAAAAAAAAATGATATTACCGCTTGTAACAGGAAGCAGTGTGAACATATCTCTCGAAACTTTTTACACAATAGTATTGTCAATAAAGTCATTTATGAATGCTACAGATGAAGATGAATTTCCGAATCTTAAAGAAATAAAACAAGAACTGGCGGTTTTAATTAATGACGAGGAAACAGAAGAGCTGGCATATAAAATGCAATCGCAGCTCATCGAAATTATGGGAATAGCTCTCAGCAATTTGAATTCGCAGTTATATTGGGGCAAGCAGGGAATCAAAATAATTGATAAAAGTGATATTAATGTTAATGTTTATAATAATCTGGAAATATATTGCATCACGCCCGAGAAGATAAATATAGTGATTGAAGGCAAAAGCCGTCCTGCCATCCGCGCAGGATTCCCTTTTGCAGAAACAGGCATTCATTGGTTTACAGTTAAACCATCTTCATTAGGTATTCAGAATGCATTTTCCGAACTTCCGCTTGATGTATATATTCAATCCCATGCATTGCAGCGATTGTACGAACGCATTGACTGCATAAGAGAAAGCATAATATACACATGCCTTTTCAATTCATTAGTGATTATTAAAGCGCAAAAAGATACTAATGGCAATATTTTAATTGAGTTCAGAATTGATGAGAAAAAAGTCGGTTATTTCAGGGCAGATATTATAAACGGAATTATTGTAATACGCACATTTTTATTTATTCTTAATACCAGCACTCCCGAAGGAGAAAAGCTTAAAGAAATAACAGGACTAAGCAAGAGAGATGAAAAATATTTATCAATAGATAAATTATCTTCATTTATGACATCAGATATACGTAATAATAAAGAAATAAAAAAAATATTTGTTAATGCAGGTTGCAGCGGCTTGTTCGAGATAGATGAAAGTTTAATCAGTAAATCATCCAACATAAAAGAGCACTCTCCTGCAATGATGTTGTTTCAATATCTGGGATTAAATAAAATTACGAAAGGCTTATAAATCTTCTACCGTTGTATTTATTGCAACTTAATCCGCGCCTCACAAAAGTTCGGAATTTAATATTTTTAATTGCGGCTTATTATATCCCGAAATAATTATTTTTAAACCAGAAAGCCATATTCACCAATGCTATCATAACAGGAACCTCAACCAGCGGACCTATAACTGCCGCAAATGCTTCACCGGAGTTCATTCCGAAAATTGCAATGGCAACCGCAATGGCAAGTTCAAAATTGTTGCTCGCGGCGGTAAATGATAATGTAACAGATTGTTCGTACGTAGCGCCTATTTTTTTGCTCATAAAAAAAGAAACAACAAACATCACCACAAAATAAATAAGTAGCGGCATTGCTATTAATATAACATCAAGCGGAATTTTAACAATGTATTCTCCTTTTAATGAAAACATCACAACGATAGTAAACAGAAGCGCAATTAGCGTTATGGGACTTATTTTAGGAATAAATTTAGCATGATACCATTCTTTGCTCTTTACACGAATTAATATGAATCTCGTCAGAAAACCCGCTATGAAAGGAATGCCAAGATAAATAAAAACACTTTCGGCAATCTGGCTTATTGTAATATTTTCAACTGCATCATTTGTAGGTATTCCGAAATAACCCGGAAGAACTGCAATAAAAAAATAAGCATAAACCGAAAAGAAAAGCACCTGAAAAATACTGTTAAAAGCAACTAAACCCGCTGCATATTGCGTGTCGCCTTTTGCGAGGTCGTTCCAAACGATAACCATTGCAATGCAACGTGCAAGACCTATCATTATTATTCCATACATGTACGGAAGATTGGAATTATTTTCGCCCGGAAATAATTTGAAAAATAAAATTGCAAGCGCAAACATAAGCACGGGTCCTATGATCCAGTTTTGAATTAATGAAAGCGATAACACTTTCCAATTGCGAAAAACATCACCAAGTTCTTCATACTTTACTTTTGCAAGCGGCGGATACATCATCAAAATTAAACCGATGGCAATAGGAATATTTGTTGTGCTTTCAGGCGAAGACTTTAGCGATTCCCAGAATTGAGCAATGGAAGGAAAAAGATATCCCGATAAAACTCCTGCAAACATTGCAAGAAAAATCCATAAGGTTAAATAGCGGTCTAAAAAATTAAGTCGTACCTTCATAATTTGAAAATTTGAAAATTAGTTAATTTGAAAATTTATTTTTTTTTCATTTTCAAATTATTTTATTGCCGAAACAGTAATACTGAAAATTCCTGTTTTTTTGTTTTTGAAATCCTGCATTTCTTCTACTGTCAGATAGTTTAACAGAATAACGGCAGGAATTGAAACTTCTTTTTGTTTATGAACTTTAATATTTTTAAATCCATTATTTTTTATTATTTCAAGATATTTGTTCATCTCAACAGCACCCGAAATACAACCCGCATACATCTCAGCATCTTTGCGTAAACGTTCGGGCAATTCGCCCTTAATCACAACATCCGAAACACAGAAATGACCTGTGGGCT
>JAQUPB010000074.1 GCA_029004185.1 Bacteroidales bacterium
TGAGTATCGGGATTTAGCGGTCCGTAAGGAAAAGCCCAGACAGTTTTTTTCGACCAGTTGTTACCGTTGTCGGTGGATTTGAATAATATTACAGAGTTGTAAGTTCCTCCCATAACGACTGCAACAACGTTTCCTCTTGCGTCAATATCATAATCATCAGCAAGTTCTTTAACAAACGCAGTGGCATCTTCGCCCGGCAGATTGATGCAAACCTTGTCCCATGTGCTGCCGCCATTGGTAGACCTTGAATATAGAACAGGGTCAATTATTCCGCCTTTTGTGAGACCATCGGGATATAATCTGCCGAGAACATGTACTGTATTATTATTTGTACCACCTGTTGCTACTCTGGACCAGCATAAAGTTAAACTTGAAAGATTACCTTGTGTCCAGTTACCTGTACCTATTGTTGCCCTGCTTAACTTATAAAAAATACTGTTTGCTGCATCATGTGATATGATTACTTCACTGGCGTTGTTGTTTGTAATACCAACAGCAGGCCAGCCGGTTCTTATGCTTTCAGGCCTTGTCATGCTGTTTATGTCTGTGCCTACAGGATAGGGAGCCCATGTCGTGTTGCTGAATGTATAATAATTGTAACCTGTTCCTCTGTCATTAAAAGGAGTTCCTGAATTTGCAAATGTCCAGGTTGCAATCATATTTTTGTTAGGGAGCATAAATAATCTTCTTTGTATCGAGCGGTTTGACTGAAGGTCATATTTTGTTTTTCCTATAACAATTTCTGTTCCATAACGGTGATTCCGAACGGTTTCATTTGAAGAAAGAACAGGTCCTGTAATATATTCCTTGGCGCCGATAGGCGGAGAATAAGGAACGCCTAAGTTTGCCTTGCTGTTCTTATTGACAACGGCTTTTAATGATGTGGCTTTTTGACTGAAGGAATAATTATATATTCCAATTACTAGTAAAATCAGAAAAATTTTTTTCATTTTTTTATGTATTTAATTAAATAATATTTGAATTAATAAATTTCTGTTTGTATTCAGTCATTAGTCATTAGTTTTATTAATAAAGAAAGACACTTCATAAATTTGACGTAATACAAAATCACTTATTTTGTTATTTAGTTCTTTATATTAAAGTGATAAAATAAGAATTGTAAAAATAATACCGACGAATCCAAAAAGCAAATATTTATTAATAAAAAAGCCAACCCTTCAATGAGTTGGCTTTTTTTTACGATAAGAGTGTATTAATTCTTTATTAATTTTTCCGTGAATATTTTTCCTTCTGTTTCAATCCTTACCATATAAATTCCAGCTGCAAGATTTCCGGTATTTAATTGCTTATTATTTTTCCCGCTTACACCATCAACTTTATATGCCGCGACTTTTTCTCCCATTATATTTAGTACGCTGATATTTGCTGTGCCTGCTTTTGCGAGATTGAAAGTTAAGTTTGTAAACTCTCTGGAAGGATTAGGAAATAAACTGAAATTATTATTTGCGGAATTATTTTTTTCGGGATTTGAAACCATAATAAAGAAATCTGCAAGCGGAACAGCGAGGTACACAATGTCGTTGTCGTAACCCGATGGATGAGGATTTGTTCCGTCACTCGGATTTAATGAATTGCCGGGTAAATCATCTTCCATATATGTCAGACGTAGGCTGTCGTCAGTTATTTTGCTTACTGAAGAAGCGAAGACATATTCCCTGCCTTCGTCAAATGGTGTTACTTCAACTGCATCACTCCACGATACTCCGTTATCTGTTGACATTATGCCAAAGAGATGTCTGTAAGGAACTGTATCGGCAGTGTATATATGAAAGGTGCTTTTATCGGCATCGGACATATGCTGGAATATCACATAGAGGTTGCCGTTTGCATCAATTGAGCCGGTGGGCATGGAAGTTCCTCCGACATTATATGCAACTTTATTCCATCCGCCAACCAGGCAATCCCATTTCCCGTTACTGTTTCTGTCAATAAAATTATTATATGGCCAGCAGAAATTACTGCATGCTTCCAGATTTCCTGTAATAGTATTCATGTTATCTCTCCAGTAAATCATTCCGCATTGTGCAGGCAGATAATACCATGCGGGAGGAGTACCTGATGTGATTCGTGTAACACCGCCCCAGAGGTGGACAACGTTATTGTCGTCAATCAGAATGGAATAAGCTCCGTCGAAAGCAGCAATAGTGTCGGGCCATGTTTGAGTATCTGGATTAATCGGTGCGTAAGGAAAAGCCCAGACAGTTTTTTTCGACCAGTTGTTACCGTTGTCTGTAGATTTGAACAATACTAAAGTGTTGTAATTTCCTCCCATTACAACTGCAACAACATTTCCTCTTGCAGCAATATCATAATCGTCGGCAAGTTCTTTGGCAAACAATGTGGCATCTTCGCCCGGCAATGTGATGCAAACCTTATCCCATGAGCTGCCACCGTTGGTAGACCTTGAATAGAGAACGGGGTTAATTATTCCGTTTTGTACTGTGCCATCCGGTTTTAATGTTCCCAGAACATGTACGGTGTTATTATTTGTACCGCCTGTTGCCACCCTTGGCCAGCTTACAGTTAAACTTGAAAGATTGCCTTGTGCCCAGTTGCCCGAACCTATTGTTGCCCTGGTTAATTTATATAATATTAAAGCAGTGAAATCATGACTGATGATAATTTCACTTGCATTGTTGTTTGTGATACCAACAGCAGGCCAGCCGGTTCTTATGCTTTCAAGCCTTGTCATGCTGTTTATGTCTGTGCCTACAGGATATGGCGCCCAAGTTGTGTTGCTGCTTGTAAAAAAATTATAGCCCGTTCCCCTGTCATTAAAAGGAGTTCCCGAATTTGCAAATGTCCATGTTGCAATCATGTTGTTGTTCGGTAGCATGAATAATCTTCTTTGCATCGTGCGGTTTGTCTGAAGATCATACTTTGTTTTTCCGATAACAATTTCTGTTCCGTATCGTTGATTGCGGACTGTTTCATTTGAAGTTAAAACAGGACCCGTAAGATATTCCTGAACACCGATAGGCGGAGAATAAAGAACACCTGCGTTTGCTTTGCTGTCTTTGTTAACAACAGCTTTTAATGATTCGGCTTTTTGACTGAAGGAATAACTGTATATTCCAACAACTAATAAAATCAGTAAAAGTTTTTTCATCTTTTTCATCTTTTATAAATTAATAATATTTTATCAATAAATTCTGGATTTTTAAAATTAAACTCCATTTATATTCAGTCATTAGTCAATTGTCATTAGTGTTAAGTTAAGCATAAAATGTCGTAAAAGCTGAAGTACAAAGTACGAAGTATGAAAAAACATAAACAATACTTTCAATATGGAATTCCTACTTCTTTTGTAAAACACCATAATACATTTAACATTAATATTATATTAATCAATTTGTTGTTTGGTTCTTAATGGTCGGGAAATAAAAATAAATTGGAAATGTAAAAATAACACTGAATAATCCAAAAAGCAAATAATTATCAATAAAAAAGCCAACCCTTTAATGAGTTGGCTTTTTAAAGATTAAAATGTATTAATTCTTTATTAATTTTTCTGTGAATAGTTTTCCTTCTGCTTCAATCTTTATAACATACATACCGGTTGCTAAATTTTCGGTGTTTATTTGTTTGTAATTTTTTCCGCTTATTCCGTCAACTTTGTAAGAAGCAACTTTTTGTCCCATAACATTGATTACACTTATGTTTACAGTGCCTGCTCTTGAAAGGCTGAAATTCACATTTGTGTATTCATTAGCAGGATTGGGATACAAACTTATATTAATGTTTAACTTGTTCTTTTCAGTTATTGATGCTATCAAAGTAGAAGACAAATAAACAATATCACATTCGTATCCTGACGGGTGAGGATTACCTGTGGTTGGGTTCAGGGAAGTTCCGGGTAAATCATCTTCCTGATAAATCATGCGTATGCTGTCTGTGCTATTTTTTGCTACAGCAGGAAATACATAATCCCTTCCTTCATCAAAAGGAGTCATTTCAAATGCATCCGACCATGTTGTTCCACCATCGGTTGAGCTTATTGCAAAAAGATGTCTGTATGGTACCGTGTCTGTTCCGTATATGTGGAAAGTGCTTGGGTCGGCATCGGACATATGCTGGAAAACAACATAAAGATTTCCGTTTGCATCAATTGAGCCGCCGGGCATTGATGTACCGCCAACATTAAATCCCATGTTAATCCAACCTGTATGAAAAACATCCCAAATGCCATTGCCATTTCTTTCAACATAATAATTCCAGGGCCAGCAGAAATTGCTGCAAAGTGACAAATCACCTGTTATTGTCGGCATATCATCTCTCCAGTAAATCAATCCGCATTGTTGCGGCCAGTAGAAAGTATTTGCCATGCCCAGTGCTGTTTGGTTATATTTTGTAACACCGCCCCAAACATGAACTTTACCGCTGTTATCAACTACAACGGAATATGCACCATCAAAACATGGTATTGTGTCTGTTGCAGGAGTTGCAACTGAATCAGGGTTAAAAGGAGCACCGGGGAAAGCGTGTATTAATTTTCGTGTCCAACCTATACCGTTGTCAGTAGATTTGAATAAATAAACCGAATTGAATTGTCCACCTAAAACTATTGCAACAGTATTGTTATTTGCATCCATTGCATACCATTCACTTGTGGTAATTTTACAAATAGTGCTGTCGAAGCCCGGTAAAGTTGTTTGAGGACCCCAGGTTGCACCGCCGTCGGTTGACCTGTAATAAACCAAAGCATCAATAACACCTGCTTTTTTTGTTAAATCGGGCATTATTTTTCCGAATAAGTGTACAGTATTATTGCTGGAGCCGCTTGTTGCCATTCTTGGCCAGCATAAATTAAGCGCAGTCATTGCATTTTCTGTCCAGTTGCCTGTTCCGATAGTAGCCCTGCTCATTTTTTGTACATTTCCTGCACCAAAATTATGAGCAATTGTAAATTCGCTTCCATTGTTGTTGGTTGCTACCGGTGAAGGCCAACCTGTTTTAAGAGTTTCCAGGCGCAGCATACTTGCACAGGGTGTTCCAACAGGATAAGGTGTCCATGCGGTTCCGTTAAAATAATTATATCCGGTACCTCTGTCATTCCATGGAGTTCCTGAGTTTGCAAATGTCCATGTTGCAATCATTTTACCGCTGGCAAGAAGTAGTAATCTTTTCACCATTGTATTGTTGGTTTGCAGGTCGTATTTGGTTTTGCCGATAACAATTTCGGGACCTAAAGCACGACTTCTTGTTGTTTCATTTGAAGAAAGAACAGGACCTGAAGAGATACTCTGGTCACCTTTAGGTACCTCATAACGCATGCCTTTGTTGGCAATAGGGCTGTTATTATTATTAACAGCTTTCTCTCTCATTACACTTTGCCCGATGGAATAAAAACCGATTCCGACAGCTAAAAAAGTTAGTAGTAATTTTTTCATAGAATTTAAGATTTAGTTAATTAATTTTTTTAATGTTTAATTCGTTCAGGTTAATTATTTCTTTATAATAAAATTTGAACAAATAATAGGATTGCAAAAATAACAACGAAGAACTCCAAAAGCAAATTTTTATCAATAAAAAAGCCAACTCATTAATGAGTTGGCTTTTTCTTACGATAAGAATGTATTAATTCTTTATTAATTTTTCTGTAAATAGTTTTCCTTCTGCTTCAATCTTTATAACATACATACCGGTTGCTAAATTTTCGGTGTTTATTTGTTTGTAATTTTTTCCGCTTATTCCGTTAACTTTGTAAGAAGCAACTTTTTGTCCCATAATATTGATTACACTTATGTTTACAGTGCCTGCTTTTGAAAGGCTAAAATTTACATTTGTGTATTCATTAGCAGGGTTGGGATATAAGCTTACATTACTTATTGATTTATTTTTTTCGCCAACAGAAATCAAATCTGAAAGTGGTACGGCAAGATAAACAATATCACATTCGTATCCTGATGGGTGAGGGTTGCCTGTACTTGGATTCAGTGAAGTTCCAGGTAAATCGTCTTCCTGATAAATCAGGCGTAAACTGTCTACAGAATTTCTTACCACAGCAGGAAATACATAATCTCTGCCTTCATCGAAAGGAGTTATTTCAGTTGCATCCGACCATGTTGTTCCGCCGTCGGTTGAACTTATTGCAAAAAGATGCCTATATGGAACCGTATCTGTTCCGTATATGTGGAATGTTGTTGGATCTGCATCAGACATGTGCTGGAACACAACATACAAGTTACCCATTGCGTCAATTGAAGCGCCAGGCATAGATGTGCCGCCTACGTTAAATCCCATATTAACCCAACCTGTATGAAAAACATCCCACTTGGCATTACCATTTCTTTCAATATAATAATTATAAGGCCAGCAGTAGTTACTGCATGATTCCAGATTGCCTGTTATTGTTGCCATGTCATCTCTCCAGTATAACATTCCGCAAACTCCCGGAAAGTAATTCCAGGCTGACAAAGCTGTTTGGAGAAATCTTGTAACACCGCACCAGACATTAACTTTGCCATTGTCGTCAACTATAACAGAATATGAACCATCAAAGCAATGAACTGTATCTGTTCCGGGATATATAACTGAATCGGGGTTAAAAGGAGCACCGGGAAATTGCCATATCAATTTTTTCGACCAGTTCAAGCCGTTGTCGGTAGATTTAAACAAATAAGAAGAATTAAAATGCCCTCCTGTTACAATTGCAACAGTATTGTTGTTGGCATCCATTGCGTACCATTCGTTTGTTCCTGCCCATTTGATAATAGTGCTGTCATAACCGGGTAAAATTGTTTGGGGACCCCAGGTTGAACCACCATCGGTTGACCTGTAATAAACCAAAGCATCAACAACTCCTGCTTTTTTTGCCTTATCGGGCATTATTTTTCCACACACATGCACTATATTGTTGTTAGTACCACTTGCTGCAATTCTTGGCCAGCATAAATTAATTCCGGTTTCAGCAAGTTCTGTCCAGTTACCTGCTCCTATAGTAGCTCTGCTCATTTTCTGCACATTTCCTGCACCGAAATTGTGGGCAATTGTAACCTCACTTGTTTCATTGTTGGTTACTGCCAGATTAGGCCAGCCTGTTTTAAGAGCTTCCAGGCGTAACATACTTGCACAGGGTGTTCCAAGAGGATAAGGTGTCCATGCAGTGCCGTTAAAAAAATTATATCCGGTACCTCTGTCATTCCATGGAGTTCCTGAGTTTGCAAATGTCCATGTTGCAATCATATGACCGTCGGCAAGACGAAGCAATCTTCTAACCATTGTATTGTTGGATTGCAGGTCGTATTTGGTTTTACCGATAATTATTTCGGGACCTAAAGCACGACTTCTTGTTGATTCGTTTGAAGAAAGAACCGGACCCGAAGAAATACTCTGGTCGCCCTGAGGTGCTTCATAACGTAGACTTTTGTAAGCGCTGCTATTGTTGTTAACAGCTTTTTCTCTTTTTACACTTTGCCCGATGGAATAAAAACCTATTCCAACAGCTAAAAAAGCTAATAGTAAATTTTTCATAGAATTAAAATTTTAGTTATTTATTTTATTTACTTGCAAATTTAAGTTTTTAAAAGAAATTCACAAATTTTTATTTAAAATTCAATGCAACATAGCAAAAATAATAAGAAGAAAAAGTAAAATTTATTTCTTTTTAGTGAACGGAAAGTTTGGATAAGTTTTCGGTTACCCCTGTTAAGTTTAGGATTAACAATAACAAAAAACCTATTATTGTAATAATATTTTTTAAACAAATAAATTTTATAAATTTGCAATTAAAATGGTGGAATTAGCTCAGCTGGTTAGAGCATCAGATTGTGGTTCTGAGGGTCGTGGGTTCAAATCCCATATTCCACCCAAAAAAATCAACTTCCTTACTTATGTATAACTGGAATATTAAATTCAAAATAAAAATCAACAGAACTTCACTCACTTAAAGTTGGTCTTTCCTCTATCTTTTTTCTATTTTTTTTATTTCTAAAAATTTATTAATTAATAATTTAAATCATTATTTATTATGACACTAATATTAACAGGTAAATCATTAACAATAGAAGATGTTGTTAAAGTAGCCCGCCACGGCGAAAAAGTGGAACTGCATCCGGACGCAGTGAAAAAAATAAATGCATGCAGAGCAATGCTCGAAAAGAAAATTGAAGCAAAAGAAATAATGTATGGAATAAATACTGGCATTGGTGAATTTTCCGAAATCGTGCTGGCAGATAATCAGGTAAAAGATTTTCAGCGATATTTGGTTTATAATCATGCAGCAGGAATCGGCGAACCGTTGCCTATTGAAAATGTGAGAGGGGCAATGCTTGGCAGGATTAACGTTCATGCCCACGGCAATTCAGGATGCCGCATTGAAATAACACAGACTTTGGTGGATATGCTTAATAAGGGTGTAACGCCTCATGTCTGCAATAAGGGTTCAGTTGGAGCATGCGGAGACCTTGCCCCGATGTCGCAGATTGCATTGTTGTTGATGGGCGAAGGACATGCTTTTTACAAAGGTGAATTCCTTGAAGGAAAAGAAGCATTGAAAAGAGCAGGAATCCCCATACCCGGATTGGAAGCAAGAGACGGACTGGCTGCAATAAATGGTTCGAATGTTCTTACTGCAATGAGTGCAATTATGCTTTATGATACCAACCGCTGGTTAAAGCAGGCGGAAATTGCATGTGCGATGACATTGGAAGCATTGAAAGCAAATCTTAAACCATACAACAGCAGAATACTTGAAGTAAGAGGATTTGCAGGAGGCGTGAGAAGCGCTGCTTCAATACGTAAAGTAACCAAAAACGGAGACCTTGCTGAAGGAAAAATTAAAGTTAAAGTACAGGATGCATATTCAATGCGGTCAACACCACAGGTAATCGGTGCGGCTCACGATTCGGTTGCATGGGCAAAAAAACAGGTAGAAACAGAATTAAACGGAGTAGGAGATAATCCTATTTTTTTCGCAGAAGAAAATCTGCAACTATCAGGAGCTAATTTCCAGGGCTCGCCAATTTCATTGCCAATGGACATGATTAGCGCGGCAGTTACAATGGTCAGCGTATTATCCGAAAGAAGAATGAACCGTTTGAACAATCCTGCACTTAGTGTCGGATTGCCTCCTTTTTTAACAAAAGGCGCAGGTATGTTTTCGGGCTTGATGCTCAGTCAATATACTGCCGATATGCAGATAGTCGAACAGCGCATTTTATGCATGCCTGCTTCAATACAATCAATTCCGGCAGCTGCAGACCAGGAAGATTTTGTTTCAATGGGTATGAATACTGCAATCAAGAACTTCCAGATTCTTGATAATGCTTATGGAATTCTCGGAATTGAATTTATGGCGGCTGCACAGGCGCTCGATCTGAGGGAAAAATTCGAAACTCCTTTTAAATTCGGAACGGGAACTGAAATTGCAAAAAAAGTTATTCGTAAACATGTGGAATATCTCGATATTGACCGTCCGCTTTATCCCGACCATAATAAAATGAAAGAACTGGTTAAATCATGTGAAATACTTGAATCTGTTGAAAAAGAAATAGGTTCTTTGGAATAAAAAATTTCACATAATAAAAACCGGAGGTTATCTCAAAAGTTTTATTTATAACCGCCGAGACGCTAAAGCGCAAAGAAAAAAATATTTATTTATAAACCTTTGCGTCTATGCGACTCTGCGGTAAAGTAATTATTTTATCTTTTGAGACAGCCTCTTTTTTTATGTTTAAAAGTTTTGCTATTTGAATATTTATATGTGTTGCATTTTAGAAAAATAGTATTGTCCGGTTGATTTAATACTACTGTCAGTAAATGAAACATTACGGAATTAACTATCTGAAAGCAGGACTAAAGTCCAAAATAGAGTTATATTTTATTAACCCCAGCCTTAAGGCTGGGGTTATAAAAAAACACAGGAAATAAGGGCTTCAGCCCTGATAAAATATTTTTTACAGACATTAATGAAAATAAATAATAAATTTGTAATATCATACAGGTTTGTATTTACAAAATAATAAACATGCATAAAATAGATAACGAAAAACTGACTTTTCCGAAAGTACAGGAACTATTTTTAAATAACTCGAAGCTTGAATTATCAAGCGATTCAAGAAAACGAATTCAGAAGTGCCGGGATTATCTTGATAAAAAAATGTCTTCGGAAAAAGAAATAATATACGGAATAAATACCGGTTTTGGCTCACTCTGCAATCATATAATTTCAAAAAACGATTTGAAAATTCTGCAGAAAAATCTTGTTGTGTCTCATGCATGCGGAATGGGGGAGGAAGTGCCGCGGGAAATTGTGAAATTAATGCTCTTTTTAAAAATACAATCGCTTTCTTATGGTAACTCAGGGGTACAGGTTGCAACTGTTCAGAGATTAATTGATTTTTATAATAACAATATTATTCCTGTTGTTTACCGGCAGGGTTCGCTTGGTGCGTCAGGTGATCTGGCTCCGTTAGCGCATTTGTCGCTGCCATTGCTCGGACTTGGTGAAGTTTATTTTGAAAATAAAAAGCAGGATGCGAAGAATGTTCTTAAACGGTTTAATTGGAAACCTGTAGAACTTCATTCAAAAGAAGGATTGGCTCTTTTAAACGGGACACAATTTATGAGTGCATACGGAGTTTATTGTTTGCTGAAATCATACAAGCTTTCAGAAATTGCAGACATAATTGCAGCACTTTCAATTGACGCTTATGACGGGAGAATAGAACCGTTTCATGAATTAATTCAAAAAATAAGGCAACACAAAGGACAACTTCAAACGTCACAAAATATAAATCGTATTCTGAAAGGAAGCCAGATTACAAAAAGAAAAAAAGAACATATTCAGGATCCGTATTCTTTCAGGTGTATTCCACAGGTTCACGGGGCTGCGAAAGATGCAGTGGGTTATGTAGCATATGTTTTTTTAAATGAAATAAATGCGGTTACTGATAACCCGACGATTTTTCCGGACGAAGATTTAATAATTTCTGCAGGAAATTTTCATGGACAACCCTTGGCTCTTGCTTTGGATTTTTTATCAATTGCAGTAGCTGAACTGGGAAGTATTTCCGAAAGAAGAACATATCAGTTGATTTCGGGCAAACGTGGTTTGCCTTCATTCCTGGTTGCTAAACCGGGACTGAACTCAGGGTTCATGATACCTCAATATACCGCTGCTTCAATTGTAAGCCAGAACAAACAACTTTGCACACCATCGTCAATTGATTCAATGGAGTCGTCGCAGGAGCAGGAAGACCACGTTAGCATGGGAGCAAATGCCGCTACAAAAGCATATGAGGTTATTATGAATCTCGAAAAAATTCTGGCAATAGAATTATTCAATGCAATGCAGGCAATTGAATTCCGCCGTCCGGCAAAGACGTCGCCTTATCTTGAAAAAATAATAAAAGAATTCCGCAAAAAAGTTGATTTTATTGAAACTGACGTTGTGATGTACGACAAAATGCAGGCAAGTATTTATTTTATCAGGGAGCTTGAAAAAAACATTGAAATAAAAATCTGATAAATTATTCAAAAGTTTTTTCCTGATTCTGAATTTCCCAGCAATTTTTTTACTTATTTTGTGATTCCTTAAAAACGAAAACGGATTCAAATGAAAAAAACAAATCCCAAAAATGACCGGAAGATTTTTGTTATTGATACTTCTGTAATTTTATACGATCATAATTCTTTCAGAAACTTTATGGAACACGATGTTGCAATTCCAATAAGTGTTCTGGAAGAACTCGATAATCTGAAAAGGGGAAATGACACTAAGAATTTTGAAGCGCGTGAATTCATAAGAATCATTGACGCTCTTTCCGAAGGCAATTCTCTTCGTGATTGGATACGCCTTGATGGAACTGAGAAAGGGTGCATAACTGTTGTGATGCACGAACAGGCAAAAATGGATGCTGAAAAAATCTTCGGTGAAAAAAAAGTTGACCATAAAATACTGAATGCTGCACTTTATCTTTCTGAAAAATATCCCGACAGAAACGTAATACTCGTTACAAAAGACATAAATCTTCGCGTAAAAGCCAAAGCGCTTAACCTTACTGCAGAGGACTATCAGACAGGGAAAATAAAAGATTTAGGGGATTTATACACCGGCAAAACAGAAGTAAACGATGTTCAAAGCGAAGTTATTGATGAATTTTACGCAAACGGATATTGTGATTTGAAAAAACTCTCGATACCAGCTCCTTTTGCGAATCATTATTATATATTGAAGAATCAGAAAAAATCAATTTTATCATTTTATAATCCGATAACAAACCGTCTTGAACATGTCCAGAAACATGGTGTTTCGGGAATTCAGCCGCGAAATGCCGAACAGACTTTTGCCATTCATGCGGTAATGAATCCAAATACTTGTCTTGTTACCATTCAGGGAATCGCAGGAACAGGAAAGACATTGATTTCACTTGCAGCAGCACTTGAGTTAAGACATAATTATCACCAAATTTATCTTGCACGTCCTATTGTTCCGCTTAGCAACAAAGATATCGGATTTTTACCGGGCGACATAAGTTCTAAAATAGGTCCCTACATGGAGCCGTTGTGGGATAATCTGAAATTCATTAAAAACCAATATAGCAACACCGATAAGGAATTTAAAAAAATAAGCGAGCTGATTGAAGAGGAAAAATTAGTTGTTGCACCGCTTGCATACATCAGAGGACGCAGCTTTTCAAACATTTTGTTTATTGTTGATGAAGCTCAGAATCTTACTCCCCATGAAATAAAAACAATAATTTCGCGTGCAGGAGAAAAAACAAAAATGGTTTTTACAGGCGACATTTTCCAGATAGATACACCATACCTCGATACACAAAGTAATGGCTTGTCATACATGATTGATAAAATGAAAAATAATAATCTCTACGCTCACATTACACTCGAAAAAGGCGAAAGATCAGAACTTGCCAACCTTGCGAGTCATTTATTGTAGGAACTGTTTGTGGTTTGTAGTTGCCGTATTATTTAATTGCTAAATTGTTAAATTGCTAAATTGCTATACTCATACCTCATACATCGTACCTCTTAATTCGAAAATCATAAATTAATCTGTGAATCTGTGGCAATTTTATTTAAATCGAAATGAATTTTATAGTATTTTTCTTTTCCGTACGATACACAGCGTATATAAGAAAAGCAACAATGATAATGCTTATAAAAATGATTAATATTTGATTTTGCTGTTTGCCGACATCATCAATATTAGAAGGGATATATTTCTTGTTTGATAAGAATGAAAAAATTACTGCACTTGCATTGTTTACAAAATGACAACAAATAGGCAGCCATAAGGATTTACTCCATAAAAGAAGATATCCGAAAAGTATACCCATGAGGAAGCGCGGCAGAAATGTAAAAAACTGAAAATGGAAGAAACCAAAAATAAACGAAGCAATAATTATTGATAAATGTTTTCGTTTTGTAGCATTAATTAAGAGTTTCTGAAGAATGCCCCTGAAAAGAAATTCCTCGCCGAATGGAGTAATTATAGCAATCATAACAATATTAATAAAGAAATCTTTTTTTGTATTTAC
>JAQUPB010000075.1 GCA_029004185.1 Bacteroidales bacterium
GATGAATGTTACCGAATTCTTCCCAACTTAATGCTATCATCTCAGTTGCGGCATTCAGTTTCATTGTGCACGAACCGAGCGGTATCATTGACCTGTTTAATGCGAGGTCTTTGTTCTCGAGTTTTTTGATATATCTCATCATTTCGGTTTCGGAATGAAATGAGTTGAAAACATCATGTTCAAGATAAGAACTTTTTCTGGCGAGTTCCTGCGGTAATGCTTCTGATTTGAGCATGCTGCAATCAACTTTTGCGGGAGATTTTTTTGCGGATTTTGCGAAAATTTCGATTAAAGAATTTACATCTTCAATTGTTGTGGTTTCATCAAGACTAAGAAAAACGGTTTTTGCATCGGCATAATAAAGATTTATTTTTTTATCGAGAGCGTTCTTTTTTATTTCATCAATTGAAACGCCCGATGGTAAAGTTATCCGCAAAGTATCGAAGAAATCTTCGTTTTCCTGAGTGTATCCGAGTTTTTTAATTTCAGAATTTAAAATAAAAGTTTTTTTGCGTATGTCTTCGGCAATTTTTTTTATGCCGCACTTGCCGTGATAAACTGCATACATTCCCGCCATTACAGCAAGAAGAACCTGCGAAGTACAAATGTTTGATGTTGCTTTTTCGCGTTTTATGTGCTGTTCTCTTGTCTGCAGAGCCATTCGGAATGCCTTGTTTCCCTGTGCATCAACTGAAATTCCGATAATTCTTCCGGGCATGCTTCGTTTGAATTCTTCTTTTGTTGCAAAATATGCAGCAGATGGTCCGCCGTAGCAAAGCGGTATTCCCAATCTTTGTGTGGAACCGACAGCAACATCGGCGCCCCATTCGGCGGGCGGAGTTAATAATGCAAGACTTAAAATATCGGCAACAGCAACAACAGGGCAATTTCCTGCATGCGATTTTTTTGCAAATTCCGTATAATCGTAAATTTCGCCGTGACCTGCGGGATACTGAACTATTGAACCGAAAGTTTTTTCGTCAAACTTAAATTCTTCGTGGCAACCTATTGACAATTCTATTCCAAAAGGTTCCGCTCTTGTTTTTAGAACGTCTATTGTTTGAGGGAACAATCTGCGTGAAACGAAAAATTTATTTGCATTTTTCTTAACGGCATCGCGTGAGCGTGAGTTGAAAAGCATTATCATGGCTTCAGCAGCTGCAGTGGCTTCATCAAGAAGTGATGCATTGGCAATAGGAAAACCCGTTAAATCGGAAACTACGGTTTGGAAGTTGAGAACTGCCTCAAGACGTCCCTGTGAAATCTCTGCCTGATACGGTGTATATGCAGTGTACCAGCCCGGATTTTCGAAAATGTTTCTTAATATCACATTGGGAGTAATTGTACCATAATATCCCATGCCGATGAATGTTCTGAATTTTTTATTCTTTGAAGCAATTTCTTTAATGTGCTTCACATATTCAAATTCCGACATTCCTTCGGGGAGGTTTAATGGTTGTTTTAATCTTATTGATGCAGGAACAGTTTCTTCTATTAATGCATCGAGTGAGGATGTCCCGATAACTTTGAGCATTTTTTCAACTTCATTTTGTCGGGGTCCGTTATGCCTTTTTACAAATTCATCTTTTCCCATTGTTGATTGTGTATTTAGAGTTAATAATATCTTTTATTTTATAAGGAAATGCAAATTTAGAAATAAAGGTATATTATCAAAAAATAATTAATAAAATTATTTTTAAATTATGGAAACCACATTATTGTCAAATTGAAAAAATAATATATCAGGGCTAAAGCCCAATTCGTGCTGGATTTAATAACCCCGACCTTAAGGTCGGGGTTACAAAAAAACACATTCTTGGACTTTAGTCCTGATTTTAAACTACTTTTCTAACGTATTTTCCGGATTTTATTTTTATTGCTTATTTCAGCCAGATAATAAAAACTAGACCTCAAAGGTTTTCAAAACCTTTGAGGTCTGTACAATTTTTGTAATTTTGAAGAAAAAATAACGAAAAGAATTCATGAGCATAATTTTCAGAGACCTTGGGTTAGTTGAATACAAAAAAGCATGGGAGCTTCAGGAAGGTTTGTTTAATGAAGTTGTTGCGGCAAAGCTTTCAAAAGAGAAAACAGAAAGTGTGAATTATCTTTTGTTTTGCGAACATCCGCATGTTTATACTTTGGGGAAAAGCGGCGAGGAAAATAATCTTCTCATTGACCATATTCAACTGCAGGCAAAGAATGCAACATTTTACAAAACAAACAGGGGGGGCGATATCACATATCACGGTCCCGGACAAATTGTCGGTTATCCAATTTTAAACCTGGAGAATTTTAAGCTGGGAGTTAAAAGTTATGTTTTCAATCTTGAAGAAGCAATAATAAATACATTAAAGGAATACGGAATCGAATCATCACGCTTGACAGGAGCTACCGGTGTTTGGCTTGATGCCGGAGTTAAAAACAAAACCCGGAAAATCTGTGCAATCGGAGTAAGGATTTCCAGATATGTTACAATGCATGGATTTGCTTTTAATGTGAATACCGATTTATCGTATTTCAATCATATCAACCCCTGCGGATTTATTGACAAAGGCGTTACTTCAATGGAAAAAGAACTGAATAGAAAAATTGATATTGAAGAAGTGAAAGGTATTTTGAAAGATAAGATTTATGAGGTGTTTGGAATTTAATGAACTATTCATTAAAAAAAGTGTATAAAGTAAAGTCAATAATTTCTGAAGGAACAGAAGTATGAAGTAAGAGGTATGATGTACGAAAATATAAGGGATTCCTCGCTTTGCTCGGAATGACAACATTACTAAGGGGGAGACGAAGCGTTTGCGGGCTAAACCCGCAAACGCTCTGCCACCACACAAACCATGTCATTCCGAACGAAGTGAGGAATCCCTATAAACACATGTGGTCATTATAAATAGCAGGTCTAAATACTCTAAGCTCTCCGCCCTCATTGAATCACCCTGCTAAATCCGTAATAAATAAAAATCCCTGAAAATATTATCAGTAATGCGGCGCATACACCTATTAAATATTTATAAACTTTATCGGTAAAATATTTTTTTCCTCCTGTAACCAGATATGAAATAAAAGAATACCACGTTAAGTCGCCGAGAATATGCCCTATAAAAAAAATACAGATACCAACAAAACCATATTGCTGGCTTATAAGAATATAACCGAGTCCAATTGTTACCCACCATATTATCCAGTAAGGATTTGATATGCTAACTAAAGCTCCCGCCAGTATTGTGTTTTTACTTTTTTGTTGATTTGCAGAAAGATTTAATGTGAGTTTTGGAATAGATAAAAACATTTGTATTGACATATATGCCAAAACCAAAGCTCCCGAAAATGAAACAGTGGTTATGAAAATATTGTTTTGCAAATAGCTTTTAAAACCAAGTAATATTAAAGCAATAAAAATAATTTCCAGAATTGCATGTCCCAGAATCAGTAAAGGAGTTGCCTTAAAGCCCATTGTTGTTGTTTTGCTAATTGTGTATGAAAGCAAAGGACCGGGCATTATAGCTCCCGAAAAAGCAACAATATAAGATGATATGAAAAAATTAAATAATGTCATGAAAAACTATAATTTCACAAACAAAAATATGATTTTATTTTTATGTAGTGAGATTTTTAGATTTTAAAAAAATGCCACAGATTCACAGATTATAAAATTATCCTTTTAAAAATCTGTGAATCTGTGGCTAATTTATTTTTTAAAATTGAAATTTATACTTCCCAGGTATCGCCACTGTTGAGCAAGTCGTCAACATTTTTGATTAGTGAAGTTTGTTTTCCGGTTTTTATTTGTTCTTCAATCAAATCGTCGTAAGTAGAAAACATTGCCGAACGTATTACACCGAAAGCCAATGGAAATTCAGGCGGAGACATTTTTGCAAGCATAAGATGGATGCCGGAGTCCTGTTCGTACTGGTCGTGAACCAAAAGATCATCTTCAGTAATTCCGTTTACTCCGATATTGCATACTTTAAGTCCGTTTCTGCCCAGACGAATTCCTTTATCCCTGTTTTTACCGAAAATCATTGGTTCGCCGTTTTTAAGGTGAAGCTGGTGATCATCGCGGGTATCTTTATCTGTTATGGCTTTATGAGCACCATCGGCATAAATAACACAATTTTGTAAAATTTCAACAACAGAAGTTCCGTCGTGTTTTGCGGCTTCAAACATTATTTCGGTAAGCATTTTAGGATTTGTATCAACGCCGCGTGCAAAGAATGTTCCCTGTGCGCCGAGTACCAGTTCGCCTGCATTGAAAGGATGTTCAATTGTTCCCTGCGGTGAAGTTTTTGTAACTGTTCCCATTGGCGTTGTCGGAGAATACTGTCCTTTTGTCAAGCCATAAATCTGGTTATTGAATAACATTATGTTCACGTCAATATTTCTGCGAATGATATGAATAAAATGATTGCCGCCTATTGCCATAGAATCGCCGTCGCCGGTGGCAATCCAAACACTTAAATGAGGGTTTGCAATTTTAACTCCCGAACCGATTGCGGCAGCTCTTCCGTGAATGCCATGAAAACCGTAAGAATTAACATAGTAAGGAAAACGCGAAGAACATCCGATACCGGATACCATGCAAAAGTTTTCTTTTTTGTAACCGATTTTCGGAAAAACGTTGGCAACGGAGCTTAAAATGGCATGAGCGCCGCAGCCGGGGCACCATTTTACCATTTGGTCGCTTACGAAATCTTCTTTTGTAAGCGGGGTTCTTGACCTGTCAATTGTTAAATTTTCACTCATAATTATTAGAGTTTATATAAGTTTAGATAAATGTGCGTTATGAAATTTTTTATAGTTCTATATATTTTATCATGTATCTAGTTTGATTAAAAAAAAAGAATGCCACTAAAACTCCAAAACACCAAATAACACCAAATAAAGCAAAGCATTAAATTATTTTGGTGGGTTTTGGTGTTTTTGTGATTTGGTGGCAAAAAATATTTTAAAAGCATGTTCAAAATTTGGTAATAAATTAACTTATATAATGTCTATTTTTCTTCTAAAATTTGTTTGAATTTTGTTTTTAATTCCGATGTAAGAAAAGGTAATCCCTGAATTTTGTTGAACTGACTGTATTTGAATTCAGGAAATGTCATTCTTAAGTATTGTACAAATTGTCCGAGATTTAGCTCGCAAACAACTATTTTTTTAAAGTTTGAGAATATTTCCTTTGTATTTTTTGGTAAAGGGTTTAAATATTTAAAATGAGCAAGACTTACTTTTTTACCTTCTTTTTGCATTTCGGAAACAGCATTTAAAGTTGATCCGAAAGTTCCGCCCCAGCTTACTACAAGCAAATCACCCGATTTTTCACCTGTCAATTCCTGCTTTGGAATGTCATCAGCAACAAGTTTTACTTTTTTGTCTCTGAGTTCGCTCATTATCTGGTGATTTAAAGGGTCGGATGTAACTGTTCCCGTTATGTTTTCTTTTTCCAGTCCGCCAATTCTGTGACGAAGTCCTTCTGTTCCCGGAATAGCCCATTTCCTGACAAGAGTTTTTTCATCTCTTTTATAAGGTTTATAATCCGGATCATTAGGTTTTGCAATAGGAGGGTTTATTTTAGGCAGATCTTTCATTTCGGGTATTTTCATTACTTCCGAGCCCATGCCTATATATCCGTCAGTAAGCAATACAACAGGAGTCATGTGTTCCAGTGAAAGTTTTGCTGCTTCAAAAGCAGAATAGAAGCAGTCGGCCGGACTTGAAGCGGCAATAATTATGAGAGGACATTCACCGTTTCTGCCGAATAATGCCTGCATTAAATCCGATTGCTCCGATTTTGTGGGTAATCCGGTTGAAGGTCCGCCTCTCTGAACGTTAACTACGACCAGGGGAAGTTCTGTCATCACTGCCAGTCCCAATGCCTCCGATTTTAATGAAAGTCCGGGACCTGAGGTAGTAGTAGCTGCAAGCGAACCGGCAAAGCTTGCGCCAATTGCAGAACATATGCCTGCTATTTCATCTTCTGCCTGAAAAACGCGTGCTCCGAGAGATTTATGCAAAGCAAGTTCCATGAGTATTTCGGTTGCCGGAGTTATAGGATATGAACCTAAAAACATAGGTCGTCCCGATTTTTCCGATGCCGCAAGTAATCCCCACGCAGTAGCCACATTTCCCGTGATGTTGCGGTATATGCCTCTTTCAAGGTCTTTTGTAGCAGGAACTCTTAATGTAGAATGAACAAAACTTATAGTAACGGCATAGTTGAAACCGGCTCTCATTACGGCTTTATTTATTTCTATGAGTTGAGGTTTCTTTTTAAATTTTTTTGCAAAAAAATCATCTGAAGTTTTAAATTCACGGTTAAATAAAAAGTATGTTATTCCTAGAGCAAACATGTTTCTTGTCTTATTTGCTGTTTTAGGGTCAACATTCATATTTTTCAAAGCTTCCAGAGTAAGAGATGTAATCGGAGCTTTTATAAGAGTGTATGTGCTTAAACTTCCATCTGTAAGCGGATTTTTTTTGAATCCTGCCTTTTCAATTGCTTTTTCTTCGAAAGTGTCGGCATCAACTATTATTGTGGCATTAGGTTTTACCCAACGCAGGTTTGACTTTAATGAAGCGGGATTCATTGCTACCAGGAAATCAGCTAAATCTCCTGAAGAGTGGATTATTTTACTGCTAACCCTTACCTGAAATCCCGAAACACCTGCAACTGTGTTGTGCGGAGCCCTGATTTCGGAAGGATAATCGGGGAAAGTGGCTATTTCATTGCCTGCCAGTGCAGCAGCTTCGGAAAATAAAGTTCCTGTAAGTTGCATGCCATCGCCGGAATCACCGGCAAATCGTATAACTATATCCTCTTTTTCAACAATTTTGTTGTCTGTATTTATCATAAAATTTCTGATGATTTTAAATGTTGTGCAAAGTTAATTCAATGTTTTTTTACTTCAACAATTTTTATCATATAATTTCTTAAAAAAGATATGAACTTTGAAACATCAATTAATTCAGGTGTTTAGAGGGGGAGAAATTATTTAATACAAAACAAATACTGATTTTTACCTAAAAATTATAAGTAAAATGCGTAAAGAAAAACTATTTTAAATCCTGAAATTAAAAGATTAATGTTTCAGATAAAAATATTTTGTGCTAATGGAGCTTTCTTTTTGGTTTATTATTTACCAACCGGGTAAAGAAAGTTCAATGGTTCCAATGTGTCTTTCTTCAACACCGTCAAGATAGCGAACATAAATATTATAGAAATACATTCCTCTCGGGTAGGTTTTGCCTTCTGCATTTTTACCATTCCAGCATATCCATCCTGATTTTATGTTGAAAGCATTATTATATAATATTTGTCCATCAGTATTGGTGATTACCATACTTGTTGAATCAATATAGAACCCGGTAGGAGAAAAATTATCATTAAGAAAATCATCATTGGGAGTGAAAACTGTTGGGATATATAAAAAGCCATGGTCACTATTATCTTCTTTTTTGCAATTTGAAAACATCAAAATGCCGGCGATTGTGATTAAAAATATTTTTGTTCTCATCTGTGTAAAATGAATTAATAAATATTATAATTTATAGCTTATACCAATATCGGTTGTGCTTATGTTGCTAATTTGTTTTAATTCTGTTTTTAATGGTATGCCAACATTTACAATTAATCCCAAATGATTAAATAAATTCAAGCCGGCAGTGAAATCCAGACAGCAAAAATTGTAATAACTTAATCCGAATAAACATTTCTCTTTATATGAAACGTAAAGTGCAGGTGAATATGAAAGAAGGTAATAATTTTTTCTTATAGTGAACAATGGAGTAAAAGTAAAATTACTGTTTAATTTGAGAATGTATCCGTTTATTACTTGTATTTCAAAAGGAACGGGTTTTACTTTTTTATTATACCAAAAAACAGAATCAACACTTTTCGGATAGTATTCTTTAATATGTAAAGCGGAAACACTGCAAAAGAAATTTTCATTTTCAAAAGATATTCCTGCTTTAGAGTCGAAATATTTTTCATCGGTTTTGATTCCTTTAGATTCATATTCATACGGACCATTTATTACACCATATTTTGGACTAATCATATCGGGATAAATGCTGTATGTTCTGTCAGGTTTTGGGTGGTAATTGAATGACAGAGGTGTAATTCCTATTCTTAATATTGTATTTTTGCCGAATTTGAATTTTACGGAAACAGCAACTTCAACAGTTGTCAGTACATCATAGTTAAACCATGAGTGAAAATAGCTCGCACCAACTCCGAACATTTTCTTTTTTCCTATTGTCTGGTCATAAGATACATCATAGTTATAAGGACAATTGCCATAATTTACCCATTTGTATTGACCAAATAATTTTATTTTATGATTTTCGCTCAATCCTGCAAACGAAGGGTTATTATTGAAACCAAAAATAAAAGGATATTCCTGCAAATTTATCAGTGTTTTTCTTGCTTTAGTTGAGTCGGATGGGTGTGCAAATAATGATGAAATTAATAAAGCAATAACAAAGAAAAATTTTCTCATAAAAATTGAATTACTGTTTTCAGAAAGAATTCACGATGTCAATAAAGTCCTGCGATTTAAGAGAAGCGCCGCCAATCAAGCCTCCGTCAACATCTTTGTTTGCAAATAATTCTTTTGCATTTTTTGAATTACAGCTGCCGCCGTAAAGAATGGTTGTTTCTCCGGCAACATCACTGCCATATTTTTGAATTATTAATTTTCTAATGAATTCGTGCATTTCCTGTGCCTGTTCCGAAGTGGCTGTAACACCAGTTCCTATTGCCCAAACCGGTTCGTAAGCAATAATTGTTTTCAGAAAATCTTCTTTGCTCAAATCAAATAATCCTCCTTCAATCTGGGTTTTTATTATATCAAAAAGTTTTCCCGATTCTCTTTCGGGCAAAGTTTCGCCGCAGCAATAAATCGGGAAAAGTCCGGTTGCCAAAACCTGCTTTACTTTTTTTGAAAGAAAAATATTGTCTTCTTTAAAATAACTTCTTCTTTCGGAATGACCGATTATCACGTATTTTACACCAACTGATTTAAGCATTGTTGCAGAAACTTCACCCGTGAATGCTCCTTTTATTTCCGAATGGCAGTTTTGTGCACCTACACTTATTTGTGAATTATTTTTTATTAATTCAACACATTTCTGCAAAAAGAAAAACGGCGGACATAAAATTATTCCAACGTTTTTATCGGTTTTGTTTTTTGAAAGTTCAATAATTTCGTTCGTCAACTTAACACCTTCTTCGAAAGTGTTGTTCATTTTCCAGTTGCCTGCTACAATTTTTTTTCGCATATTGCTAAAATTTAAATTTTCTTTTGTATTTCTTTTTTATTTCATCATGGCTGATAAGGTTCATGATATTTTTACTTTCTTTGTCAGCTCAGCTGATAAAAGTTCTTCCTGTTCTTTTCTTGAAAGCTTTTTCCAAAGCAAGCAATCTGAAGGTTCTTTTTTAAGTTTAACGACTGTCATTATTTATAATCTTTATGCAAATATAATATAAACCTCATCATTTTTTTCTGTTCGAAAATTATTTTGTCTTCTTTTCAAGCTCAATAAAGTCGTCCCTGACAGGTGTAAAACAATCAATAACTTTACATCCGGTTATTGCTTTGCCTGAATGGGGAACGTTTGAAGGAATATATGCTGCCATACCCGGTGTAAGTATTTTCTCTTCGCCGCCAACGATAAATAAAAGTTTTCCTTCAATTACATGTGTCCATTGTTCATGAACATGTTTGTGTTCCGGCAGGTTTACACCTTTTTCCAGAGTTATATGTCCGAAAGTAATATTGTCGGAATGGCTTAATGAGCCATTAATGCCTTCAAAGATTTTCACTTTCTTTTTTGACTTGAAATCAATGTATGACATGGTTGTTTGTTTTTAAAAATTTTAATTAAATATCTAGTGCGAAGTTCGGAAACTTCACATAAAATGGATAAATGCTTATTTGGTAATTTGATTTTTTAAAAAACTTGTATGAAAATTATTTGGAAAGATTAGTTTCAGGTTTTTCCCCTAAATTGTTATCTGTGTTTCGATTAGGAGAAATAGAAAAACTAATTAAAATATTATTTTTCATAAGAAAAGATAAACTGTCAGGAGATTCTGTTGGCGGTGTTTCAATCCCATTCACAATGGAAGTAGAAGGACTTGAATAATTAACTAAATTATCACATATTGTGTTTCTAATTAAGTCTTGCATATTGGTTAATTTTATAATGTATAAATTTAAAACAACTTATTTTAAGATACTAAATTTTCATGTTTCCAACCCTCAAATTTCCTTGAATCTTCTATCGAATTTCTCATAATAGGTGGCATACCAGGCATATTAATAGGTATCTGTGTTTTTAACAAAGATCCTTCACTAACAAATACATCTGTCCCTCCATCTATACTTTCAATAAGAACTCTACGAACTGAATAATCTGCTGAATTCTGATTACCTAATATCACATTTGGGTCGTATATTTTGTGTATGTCTAATTCTGTAACAATATCATCATACAAAGTCTTTATTGTGTTGTAAAAGTCTTGACTTGGTGTTTCAATATTAAGTCCTAAATTATTTCTTGCTTCCCTTCTATAAATTGGATAATCATGACTGCCACTGTCAGAACACAAAAATGAAATTATCTGTTTAACTTTATCTTTTTCTTTGAAATGTTCAGAAAGCAATTTGTCCGCTAACATTAATATTTGCGATCTAGATCTAAAAACATTTCCTATTACTATTGGATGAACTTTTTGTGATAAATCAAGAAATATTTTACTTAACTCGTTCTCATTTTTAATATTTAATTCTTGCTTTGCATATTCGAAATATCCTTTTATAGATTCTACACTCACAGGAACTCTCGCTTGCGGGTTTTGAGGAAATGATGGGTTTTGTGGATTCAACTGACTATTTAAACTCGGATCTATAGGTCCAAGCGTTGCCTGTTTAGTCATAATAACATTTTTTGCGCCAAGACAAATCAGTGTGCCAGCACTTCTTGCTTTTGAAGGCACAATAACCTCATATTCATCACAAAACTGTTTGATTAAATTGATTAAACTCCAAGCCGACATTGTATCGCCGCCTCTTGTATATAATAATAGTGATATTTTTTTTGGCAAATTAAATTTATCTAAATGGTTTACAAAATATTCAGGCATTTCAGAAGAAATCTGAGTTTCCATGCCAACTTTGTCTCCTGTTGTAAATACGAGCAGTTTTGAGTTCCTTTCCGCTTCAATTTTTTTATATAATCCAATTCTGTCTTTTAGCATAACGCAAATATAATATAAAATTTATATCGTAAACAAATGTACATAAAATTTTCAAAATCTCAAAACCCATTTAACTCAATTTCACTCTCGGGTCAATAATTGCATAAGCAATATCCACAAAAATATTTATGAATACAAGCATTATTGAAACAACAAGCACGGCGCCCATTATCACCGGGAAGTCATATTTCTCCAGCGAATTTACAATTACAACACCCACGCCTTTCCAGTCGAAAATATATTCTATAAAAACTGCCCCGGCCATGAGTGATGCCAGCCATCCCGAAAATGCCGTAACCACAGGGTTCAGAGCATTCCGCAAAGCGTGGTTCTTAACCACTTTAAACATGCTTAATCCCTTTGCTCTTGCTGTGCGTATATAATCCTGCGACAGAACATCGAGAAGCGAATTTCTTGTAAGTTCAATTATAATAGCAAGCGGGCGAATGCCGAGAGTGAAAGCAGGAAGAATAATATTTTTCAGATCGAGATATTTTCCGTTTCCAAAATCATCGATGGAATACAAACTGCCGAACATGTTAAGTCCGGTATAATGGGCAAGCACAAAGGCAAAGAGCCACGCAATAATTATTGCCGCAAAAAACGAAGGCAGTGACATTCCGAATACGGCAACAAAAAGGGAAACTTTATCCCAGAGTGTGTCTTTATAAATTGCACAAAATATGCCAATGAGCAATCCAACAATCAAAGCAAATGTCATTGAAACCACTGCAAGAATTATTGTGTTCGGTAATGCTTCCAAAATTATTTCCGAAACTTTTTTCTTCGACTGGTATGAGCGCCGCATGTAGGGATATTTTAAAACAATAACTTTTTCTTTTGAGATTTTTAAAAGTTTAAAATAAGGAGAATACTTGTCATCATTGAGAAACCAGTAATTATTTGCATTTTTAAAATTATGAATTGAAAGAGGGGATAAATCATTGAGGTAATTGAAATATTGCGTCAACATTGGTTTATCTCTTCCCAAATCTTTGTTAATGGCATTTACTGAGGCAATATCGGCGCGCTGTCCGAGCATCATACGTGCAGGGTCGCCGGGAAGTATATTGAATAAAATGAAAATTATTGTAACAACACCAAACAAAACCAGCAAACCGTAGAATAATCTTTTGATGATGAATTGCAACACAAAAAATAGTTTAAAAATTTTAATTCAAATATATAAATAAAAAAGCTTCGAACTATGAGTTGTGAGAAAAACTGATTACCGGTTACTGATTACCGATTACTTTTATTTGAAGTATTTCTCTTTGACGTCACTCAATTCAGGAAAATCGTTATAGTGCCATTTGGCAATAACGGTGCCGTTTTTCAATAAAACCAAACCCGGGTTGGAGCGGATTATTGTTTTGAGGGCAGTTTCGTCAACGTTGTAAAAATCATACATTGCCTGAACATCGTGGCGGAAATAATCTATTTTATCGAACGAAGTTGCTGTGAGTGCAACAAAAATTATATTTTCGGAATTGCATTGTTTTGCAAAATCATTTATTTTCAGAAATGCCTTCTTACTGGTTTTTTCCAAACTGTGAGCAACGAGTAGGAAATTAAAATTAGGTTGATTTATTATTGCATCGGTATGGTCGTTGCCGTCCTGGTCCATAATTTTAAAATCATGAATGGGAGCGTCTTTGAAGGGTGTGATAATTTCTTTTTTCTGTTCAACAAATTTCCAGTTTATCATCCATAACGAATCTTTCCATACTCCGGATTTTGTAAATTCTTCTGCAGTAAATTGCTTTGTTTCACCCGTAGTGCCGTTTTTATAAACCAAAAAAATCTTGGCTTCTTCAGGTGTCGGAACAACCTGTTCGGAAATTTTATTTCCTGTTTTCCACGGTAGAAAATCAATTAACGGAAGATGTCTGTAACAATAAACGGAAATCAATAAAATAAAAACAATGGCAATTGAAATGAAAATTGATTGTCCCTTGATTGTTAAAATGGATTTATATTTTTTGCGGTATGAAAAAACAAAGAAAGTTAAAACAATAAGGACAACATTTTTATAAAAAGTTTCCCAGTTTGTAAGGTGAATTGCATCGCCGAAACATCCGCAATCGCTCACTAAATTAAATATTGCCGAAA
>JAQUPB010000076.1 GCA_029004185.1 Bacteroidales bacterium
GTCTGATATTGCTTTTTCAGGAATTTCGTGAATTTCAACCGTTATCCCGTCGGCACCGGCAATTGCAGCTGCAAGTGCAATGGGTTCAATGAACATCCGTATTCCTATGCTGTGCGAGGGATCTGCAATTACGGGCAAATGCGTTTTTTCCTTTAATATGGGAATTACATTTATGTCGAATGTATTGCGGTACGCCTTTTCGAAAGTGCGTATGCCGCGTTCACATAAAATGATTTTTTCGTTGCCGTTTGAAAATATATATTCCGCCGAATGTAAAAGCTCTTCAATAGTTCCCGACATTCCGCGCTTTATGAGAACCGGTTTGTCGACTTTTCCTAAAGCATCAAGAAGGTTGAAGTTTTGGGTGTTTCTTGTACCTACCTGAAAAATATCAATGTAATCAAGCATTTCATCAATCTGTGAAACCTGCATTACTTCCGATATGAGTTTGATTCCGTTTTTCCGTGCAATAGCAGAAATGGCTTTTAATCCTTCAATCCCGATTCCGCGATATGAATAGGGCGAGCTGCGAGGCTTGAAAACCATCGCCCGCATTATTTTTATTTTGTTTTTTACAAGATGTGCAATGATACCGTCAACCTGCTCTTCGCTTTCAATAGAACAAGGACCGGCAATAATTGTAAAATCACTGTTTCCGATTTTGACTTCGTTTCCAAGGTCAATAATTGTATTCTTTACTTTCCATTTTCTTGAAACAAGTTTGTAATTATCCGATACCCTGTAAACATCTTTCACTCCTTTTGTATTCCCTATTACACGGATATCAAACTCATTCTTTCCAACGCAAATGATGTAATTGTTAAATTGTGTTTTTACTTCATTTGTTTCGTAACCTGTTTCTTTTACCTTTTTGAAAATATTTTCCTTTTCGCTCTTTGAAATATTTTCGTTCAATTGTATTATCATAAAAATAGTAGTTTTTCGTTTGTGGTTTGTTGTTGTTGAAATGTTTTATTGCTTAATTGTTAAATTGTTTAATTGTTAGGTTCGTTATTTTTAGCAATTTAACAATTAAACAATGCAACAATTTGTTCTTTTTATTTCATTTACAAAATTATTTATAGTTGTTTTTAAATTTGCTTTACTGCTCGAGAGTGCTTTTATAAATGCGCTTCCTATAACTACTCCATTTGCATATTGGCATGCTTTAAGAAACGATTTGTTATCTGAAATTCCGAATCCTATTAGTTTTGGATTTTTTAAATTCATACGGTTGATTCTTTTGAAATATTCTTCCTGTGATTTTTCGATTTTACTTTTTATTCCTGTTGTTGAAGATGATGAAACCATATATATGAAGCCTTTTGATGCCGTGTCTGTTTTTTTGATGCGGTCTCCGGAAGTTTGCGGTGTGATTAGAAAAATATTGTAAATGCCATATTTATCAAAAGTTTTTTTATAATCTTCAATATATTCACTGAAAGGAAGGTCGGGAATAATCACACCATCAATGCCTGTTTCCTTGCATTTTTTGCAAAATTCATTTATTCCGAATTGCATTATTGGATTTAAACTGCCCATCAAAATCAATGGAATGTCAATTGATTGGCGAATATTTTTTAACTGTTCGAAAATAATTTTCAGGTTCATTCCGTTTGCAAGTGCTTTCTCATTGCTTTGTTGTATTGTTGGTCCGTCGGCTAATGAGTCGGAAAAGGGAATTCCTATTTCGATCATATCAACTCCTGCTTCTGCAAGATATTTTATGATTTCGGCAGTTTGATTTAATCGCGGGAATCCTGCAGTAAAGTAAATGTTTAGTATCCCTTCGCGTTTCGATTTAAATAATTTGTCAATTCGGTTCATTGTTAAAATAGTTTTCAGTTTATAGTTTTCAGTTAAAAACTTGGCGAGCTTTGCGGTTAAATATTTTAAAAGTTTCTCGCAGAGTAACGCAAAGTTTGACGCAGAGTTTCGCAGAGAAATAATTTTTTATTCTTTAATTTTATCTGTGAATCTGTGGCTGTTTTTTATTTTTAATAAATTTAATGTATGCCTCCAAATCTTTATCTCCGCGACCTGAAAGGTTTATTACAACTTTTTCTTTTTTAGTGAATTTAATTTTTCCCAGACATGCTAGAGCGTGTGCGGTTTCTAATGCAGGGATAATGCCTTCCATTCTTGTCAGGAATAATGCGGCTTTCAATGCTTGGTTATCTGTAATGCTTATGAATTTCACCCTTTTTATATCGAACAAATGTGCGTGCAATGGTCCGATGCCGGGATAATCGAGTCCTGCTGAAATAGAATATGGCTCTGTTATTTGTCCGTCTTCATTTTGCATTATAAGAGTTTTACTTCCATGCAGAATACCCGGTTTGCCCAGAACACTTGTGGCTGCCGAAAAGCCCGAATGAATTCCTTTTCCTGCTGCCTCTGCAGCGATGAGTTTTACTTTTTTGTTTTTCAGGTAATGATAAAAAATTCCCGCCGCATTGCTTCCTCCGCCGATACAGGCAATAATACAATCGGGGTTTTCATTTCCTGTTTTTTCTTTCATCTGAATTTTCAGTTCTTCACTTATTATTGACTGAAATCCTGCAACAATTTCCGGGTAGGGGTGAGGTCCAACCACAGAGCCGATTAAATAATATGCTTCAGGATTGTTTATCCAGTCACGAATGGCTTCGTTGGTTGCATCTTTCAGCGTTTTGTTTCCGCTGTATACAGGAACTACTTCTGCCCCGAGCATTTTCATTCTTTCAACATTTGGCATCTGACGCTTCATGTCAGTTTCACCCATATAAACAATACATTTCATGTTCATCAAAGCGCAAACTGTAGCTGTTGCAACGCCGTGTTGTCCTGCGCCGGTTTCGGCAATAATCCTGGTTTTATTTAATTTCTTTGCAAGAAGTATTTGTCCGATTGTGTTATTTATTTTATGAGCTCCCGTGTGGCACAAATCTTCGCGTTTAAGAAAAACATTTGTTTTGAAATGCTCTGATAGTCTCGATGCAAAATAAAGAGGAGTGGGGCGTCCTGCATAATCTTTCAATAGCTGACGGTATTCCTTTTGGAAATTTTTGGCTTCGGTAATTTTCTTATAATTATTTTTCAATACTTCTATGTTTGCATGCAGCATTTCGGGAATGTATGCACCGCCAAACTTTCCGTAGTATCCTTTTTTATCGGTATTATAAGTCATTTGTTCTTTATTTTGTTAATGAATGATTTTACTTTTTCGATGTCTTTCGTGCCGTAGTTGATTTCAAATTTGCTGTTAATGTCAATGCCGAAAAACTTTGAGTTTTTTATTTTTTTTATTTTTTCGATGTCTTTCATGTCTAAACCGCCGCTGAGGAAGAATGGTAAAGGGGAATTATATTTATCAAGTAGTTTCCAGTCAAATTTTTTCCCGCTGCCCCCGAAGTCTTCTGTTTTTGCGTCAAATAGAAAATATGTGCAATAATTTTGATAATTTTTTACCTGTTCGAAATCTTTTTCTCCGGAAACGCCAAATGCCTTGATAACTGAAATGTTCTTGTTGGAAAGTTTTTTGCAGAATTCGGGAGTTTCATTTCCGTGCAGCTGCACAAAATCAAGTTTATATTTTTCTTTTTTGAATTTTACTTCATCAAGTCCTGAATTTACAAAAACACCGACTTTCTTTATTTTCGCGGGAAGGATTTTGAAAATATTTTTATCTATACTTTCACTGACAAACCTTTTTGATTTCGGATAAAAAATAAATCCCATAAAGTCAGGTTTGGTTTCAGCCAGCTTTCTTATGTTGTCTTCATATTTGAGTCCGCAGACTTTTATTTTTAAATCAATCATATATGGATATCTTTATATGTTGTTTAGTTTCTTAATGAATTCTGCACAGGCTTTTGATGGATTTGCCGATTTCATGAAATATTCCCCGATTAAAAATCCTTTGAATCCGCATTTTCTGAGATTTGCGATTGCTTCAACAGAGCTTATGCCGCTTTCTGAAATCTTGATAAATTCATCAGGAATTTTTACCGACAATTCAATTGAAGTATTTATGTCAGTTTTAAAATCATTCAGATTGCGGTTATTTACTCCTATAATATCAATGTTGCTGCTTACTTTTTCCAGTTCTTCTTTGTTATGGACTTCGAACAAAATCTCAAGTTTAAGTGATTTAGCAAGTTCTGAAAGTTGTTTTATTTTTTCTTTTTCAAGCACAGCGGCTATAAGAAGTATTGCATCTGCACCGATTGATTTTGCTTCAATAATCTGGTATTCATCAATGATGAAATCTTTTCGAAGAATAGGGCAGTAGTTGAATTTACGGGCAACCGTCAGATCTTCATTTTTGCCATTGAAATATTTTTTGTCGGTTAATATTGAAAGTGCCGAAGCTCCTGCCTGCATATATCCGATGCTAACCTGCTCAACAGGTGCATATTCATTTAGCATTCCCTTCGATGGTGACTTTCTTTTAAACTCTGCAATTATTCCTTTTTTATCATTCCGTAATAAATACTTTTTTAATGAAACAGTTTCGGAAGTGAAATAAATACTGCGTTCAAGAAGCTTAACAGGATATATAGATTTGTTCTCTTCGACTTCGGCTTTTTTGTGTTTTATTATTTCTTCAAGTATTGTCATAAATAGTTTTCAGTTTATAGTTTTTAATTGTTGGTTGATAGTTGTCAGTTTTTTTGATTTCGGCATTCGTTATTCGATATTCGGTGTTCGGTATTTTTTATTGCTTAATTGTTAAATTGTTTAATTGTTATATTGTTTGATTGTCGATAGCTCTGTGGTTTAATTTTTTTAACAATTTAGCAATTAAACAATTTTTAATTTATGTATTAATAAGCTTTTTAAATGTATTAAGTGCTTTTTTCCCGAACAATGAATCTTTTGCTTCTCCAATGCAATCGGCAATGCTTTTGTTCTGGTTCAGACATTTAATTCCTATAGCGGCATTTGCCAGTACTACATTGTTTTGCGCAGTCGTTCCCTTTCCTTCAAGAATATCGGTAAAAATTTTTGCCGACTCGGGAATGGAGCTGCCGCCTTTGATTTCTTTTTGCTCTATTTTTGTAAACCCGAATTCCTCCGGTGAAAGTATTTGTTCCGAACTGTTTGAAATTAATTTCACATTGCCTGTCAGTGAAATTTCATCATAGCCATCAGTGCTGTGTAAAATGACATACTTCTTATTGGTTTGCTGGTAGATATAATTATAAATTCTTGCAAGTTCAAGACTGAAAACTCCGACAACCTGGTTTTGCGGAAAGCAAGGATTTACCATTGGTCCAAGCATGTTAAAAAAAGTTTTTACCCTTAGTTTTTTTCTAATGGGACCTACTGCTTTCATCGCAGGATGAAACAATGGTGCGTGAAGAAAGCATATTCCCGCTTCTTCGATATCTTTTTTAAGCAAAGATTCATCGTTTGTAAATTTATAACCGAAATATTCGATAACGTTCGAAGAACCGCAGCCCGAAGAAACTCCGTAGTTTCCGTGTTTCGCTACTTTCGCTCCCGTGCCTGCAACAACAAAAGATGCAAGTGTGGAAATATTGAAAGTATCTTTACCGTCGCCGCCGGTTCCGCACATATCAATGAGTTCGTAACCCGGTAAATTTATTCTCAGACATAAATCAAGAAGCGCATCCCTGAATCCGGCAAGCTCGTCAACGGTTATGCTCCGCATTATGTATACCGATAAAAATGCAGCGACTTCACTTTCGGTATATTTGTCTTTTGAAATGTTCGTCAAAACTTCGTAGGCATCCATCCTGCTGAGTTTTTTGTGCTCGAATAAGTAGTTTAAAATGTCTCTCATAAAAAAAGTTTATAGTTTATAGTTTTTAGTTTTCAGTTAGTTGTCAGTTATTTAGTTGCGTTAACTGAAAACTGTAAACTGAGAACTGTAAACTGTTATATTTTCAGCCAATTCTCGATGATATTATTTCCATATTTTGTAAGTATTGATTCGGGATGGAATTGCACACCCCTTACTTTGTATTGTTTATGGCTTATTGCCATTATTATTCCTTCATCATCAACTGCAGTTATTTTCAGACAATCCGGAAAGTTATTTTTATCGGCAACCCATGAATGATATCGTCCTCCTTCAATTGTTTCCGGAATGTTTTTAAATATTAATTCTTCCTTATCAATAATTTTTACAGGAGTATTAACTCCATGATAAACTTTATTTAGGTTTATCAGCTTGCCTCCGAACACTTCTGTTATTGCCTGTAGTCCGAGGCATACACCGAAAATGTTTTTCGACGGAGAATAGGTTTTTATGAGTTCTTTCAGAATGCCTGCTTCATCGGGTAATCCGGGTCCCGGAGAAAGAACTATTTTATCGTACTTTCCAACTTCTGCAATTTTTATTTCATCATTGCGGTACACGTCAACAGACTCTCCCGTGAGGTTTTCGATTGCATGAACCAGATTGTACGTGAACGAATCGTAATTGTCTAATACTAAAATTTTGTTCATTTTTTTAAAATTAATCTGTGAATCTGTGGCTTTTTATTTTTTAATTTTCAAATTTTCAAATTATCACATAATACCAGCAATATCAATTGCTTTTTTCAATGCGGCAAGTTTGTTGTTTACTTCGTTAAGTTCATTTATTTCTTTTGATTCGGAAACAATTCCTGCTCCTGCCTGATAAAACAAAGTATTGTTCTTGCTTAAAAAAGAACGTATCATTATTGCCTGGTTAAAGTCGCCGTTGAATCCTATGCAACCTATGCATCCGCCGTAATAACCGCGGTTCTGGTTTTCATATTTATCAATTAATTCCATTGCTTTGTATTTTGGAGCGCCCGATAATGTGCCTGCCGGAAAAGTATCTGCCATCACTTTGCAGGTGTTTGTTTCTTTTTCAAGTTCACCTGAAACCGTTGATACGAGATGCAAAACATGACTGTAATATTGAACTTCAGAGTAAACCTCAACTTTTACATTCTTTGAATTTCTACTTAAATCGTTTCTTGCAAGGTCTACAAGCATCACATGTTCGGCATTTTCTTTCGGGTCTTTAAGAAGTTTTTCGGCTAATATTTTGTCGGCTTCATCATCACCTGTTCGTTTGAAAGTCCCTGCAATGGGGTTAATGTATGCTTTTCCGTTTTTTATTGTCAATTGCGACTCGGGAGATGAACCGAAAATCTTGTAATTTCCGTAATCGAAATAAAACAAATACGGTGAAGGATTTACCGACCGGAGCGCCCTGTAAACATTGAAATCGTCACCCGTGAATTTCTGTGAAAACTGTCGCGATAAAACTATCTGGAAAACATCACCCCTGAAGCAATGTTCTTTTCCTTTCGCAACCATTTCCATGTATTTTTCATCGGTAAGATTTGACTGCTCCGTGGCAAAAGGAACAAAAGGATATGTGGCGAAATTTTTGTTGTTCAGCAGAGTTTCAATTTCTTCGATTTTTGATTTTTCGTCACCGAAAAGATTTTCAATAATTGTAAGTTCATTTTTAAAATGATTTACTGCAATGATGTATTTAAAGAAACTGTATTTTATTTCAGGAACATAATATGCTTCTTTGACTTTTGCATTAATGCTTATGTTCTCAAAATATTTTACGGCATCGTACGATGCATAACCAAAAAGTCCGTTTATGTTGGAAATTGCCGGCTCAATAGCATTGAACTGAAATGCATTTATGAAAGCCTGCATTTTTGCAGGAACAGAAACATTTTTATCAATAGTTGTTTCTACTTTTACATCGCCCGGAAATTGCTCTATTATATTATATTTTTCAACCATAAAATCGGCAAGAGGTTGAAAGCATATGAACGAGGAGCTGTTCACACTTCCTCTGTAATCAGAGCTTTCGAGCAGAATGGGATTCGAAAATTTATCCCTGACTTTAAGATAAATGCTTACAGGAGTAATCGTATCTGCAAGTAATGTCTTTGTTTTTACGGTTATTTTAATTTTTTCCATGTTGTTTTGTTAATAGAGTTTATATACGCTGAAATTAAATAAAAAATGCCACCAGGTCACTAAGACACCAGGTATCACAAAGAAAAACTTAGTGTAGCTTTGTGTCCTTGTGTCTTTGTGGCAAGAAGTTTTTTTAATATGTTCAAAATTTCTTAACAAAATAAATTATATAATGTTTATAAATTAAGAACGGCTTGCCGTAAGTCCGACAAGCCGTTCAATATTCTTTTTATTTATTTAAAATGGCTTTAGCCCCTTACGATATAAGAGAAAGTAAGTTGCCACCACCATGATATGTTTAATTTAAAATTCATTATTTTAAATAATTGAACTGCAAAGATATGATTATTTTTATTTAAAAAAAATAATTTTTTTGTAATTGGAAAAAATATTTTAATTTAACACTCTCAAAATATTTATGATGCGTATATCACTTATAATGTTTTTACTGGTTTTTAGTTTATTTTCATTTGCTTCATTTGATGAATACTTTGAAAATAAAACCCTGCGGATTGATTACATTCACACAGGCAATAATACTTTCGATATGTATTCTGTTGATGAACTGCTCGAAGAACCTTATTGGGGCGGGAAGAAAGAAAATTTAATTGATACATTCAATTACGGCAAATACAAGTTTGTGGTTATTGATGAGGCAACGCAGAAAGTTATATATTCATACGGATATTCAACTTTATTTTCGGAATGGCAAACCACCGATGAGGCAAAGAAGACAGTTAAAAGTTTTTCCGAAACTGTATTATGTCCTTATCCGAAAAATAATATTAAAGTAGAATTTTATTCACTGGACAATAGCGGAAAATTTGTAAAGAAATTCGAGTATTCAATTGACCCGCGCAATTATTTTATTTCAAAAGAAAGAAAAGCAGTTTACCCTGTTTTGAATTTACTGAAATCAGGCGACCCCGGGAAAAAGGTTGATATAGTTATAATTCCCGAAGGATATAAAAAAAATGAATTGAAAAAATTTAGAAAAGACTGCGAAAGATTTACTGCTGCATTATTTAATGCTTCACCTTTTAAGGAAATGAAAGATAAATTCAATGTGAGTGCAGTTGAAGTGCCATCGGAAGAATCGGGCACGGATATACCGGCTATGGATATCTGGAAAAAAACAGCTGTTAATTCCAACTTCTATACTTTTGGTACCGAAAGATATCTGATGACAGCTGCGAACAAAAGACTGAGAGACATTGCGTCGAATGTTGCTTACGATCAGATTTATGTTCTTGTGAATACCGATAAATACGGTGGAGGTGCAATATATAACCATTATGCTGTTAGCGTTACTTCTAATGACCTTTTCGATTATATCGTTGTTCACGAATTCGGTCATTCTTTTGCAGGCCTGGGTGATGAATATTATACTTCAGAAGTATCATACATTGATTTTTACCCGAAAAATATCGAGCCGTGGGAACCTAATCTTACCACTCTGGTTGATTTTGACAGGAAGTGGAAAAATATGCTCGATAAAAATATTCCTGTTCCTACACCGGCAGAAGAGAAATATTATAATAAGATAGGTGTTTTTGAAGGCGGCGGATATGAAGCAAAAGGGGTTTACCGTCCTGCATACGACTGTATAATGAAATCATTGAAAAGGGAATTTTGCAGTGTATGTAAAAACGCAGTAATTAAGATGATAGACTTTTATACTAAATGAAAAAAAGTTTGTGATTTAAAAGGTTTATAGTTTGTCGTTAAAATAAAGAACAACTACAAACGACAAACCCTTAAACTGAGAACTGAGAACTAAAAACTGAAAACTGAAAACTAAACCTGAGAACTATGTTAACTAAAATTTCTGAAATTCACGCACTGGCAAAAAAAACGAAAAAGAAAACGGTTGCACTTGCTGCAGCCCAGGATGAGAACGCATTGATTGCAGCAATGAAAGCAAGAGAAGCAGGAATTGTTGATACCATTCTTGTTGGTGATGAAACTAAAATTAAAAAAATAGCTGCGGAAAACAAGCTCGATATTTTTGGCGTAAAAATAATCCATGAGCCCGATTTGACTCAGGCATGTACTACTGCGGTAAAACTCATCCGCGACAAAAAAGCTGAAATCCTGATGAAAGGAAATGTAAGTACTGCCATAATTCTGAGGGAAGTTTTAAATAAGGACTATGGATTGAGAAGCGGAGAATTGCTTTCACATTTTGCCATATTTGAATTGGAAAAGTATCATAAACTTCTCGGATTGTCGGATGCAGGCATGAACATAAACCCCGACATAATGGGCAAGGCGGCGATAATACAGAATGCAGTTAACTTCATGAGAATGCTCGGGCTGGAAAAACCAAAAGTTGCGGTTTTGTCGGCAATAGAACTTGTAAATCCCGAAATGCCTTCGAATGTTGATGCGGCAATAGTTTCTAAAATGGCTCAGCGCGGACAAATTAAAAATTGCATAATCGACGGTCCTCTGGCGCTGGATAATGCTGTCAGTGCCGAAAGCGCCAAACATAAAAATATAGTAAGCGACGTTGCCGGTGATGCCGATATTCTGATTGCACAGGACATAGATGCCGCCAATGTTATATATAAAGCATTCTTGTTTTTACAAAATGGAAAATGTGCAGCAGTTATTGTTGGTGCTACTGCTCCGATTGTCCTAACATCGCGTTCCGACTCGGATGAAACAAAACTGAACAGTATTGCACTTGCTGCTGCTGCAAAATAGGTTTGTAGTGTTATGTTAAATGTATTATGGTGTTTTACAAGAGAAGTATGATGTATGAGATAAGAAGTAGGAATTCCATATTGAAAGTATTGTTCATGTTTTTTCATACTTCGTACTTCATACTTCAGCTTTTACGATATTTTATGCTTAACTTAACAAGTGGTTAAAAATAAAACAACGACAAACTACAAACAACAAACTCTTTAAGAGTTGTGAGTTTAATAAATTTAAAATAAAATATTCATTGAAAATAAATATTATAAAAACTTTTAAACTATGATAACAAAAAACAATCCACTGATTCTTGCTATTAATCCGGGTTCCACAACAACCAAAATAGCTGTTTTTGACAATAATAAAAATATTTTTCAGAACAGCATTGCGCATTCGACTGAGGAAATAGAAAAGTTCGAAAAAATTGCCGACCAGTATGAATTCCGTAAGAATATTATTCTTGAAGAACTCAATAATGCCGGAATAAGTTCCGAAAATATTGTTATTGTCATAGGCAGGGGCGGGCTTATAAAACCGATTAAGTCGGGTGTATATATAGTTAATGAAAAAATGAAAGAGGACCTTAAGGAAGGTATTCTCGGACAGCATGCCAGCAACCTGGGCGGTTTGATTGCCGACGATCTTGCAAAAGCGCTGCCCAATGCAAAAGCATATATTGCCGACCCTGTTGTTGTTGACGAACTTGATGATATTGCCCGCATCTCGGGTCATCCTGAGTTTGAAAGAATTTCTATTTTCCATGCCCTGAATCAGAAAATTATTGCTAAAACTTATGCGCAATCAAGAATTCAAAAATATGAAGAACTGAATCTGATAGTTGCTCACATTGGTGGAGGCATAAGCGTGGGTGCTCACAAAAAAGGAAAAGTCATTGATGTTAATCAGGCGCTCGACGGCGAAGGTCCTTTTTCACCGGAAAGAAGCGGAACATTACCTGTAGGTGCATTGGCTAAGCTTTGCTTCAGCGGCAAATACACACTGAACGAAATCAAGAAAATGATAACAGGAAAAGGCGGTTTGACAGCTTATCTCGGCACCAACAATGCAGTCGAAGTGGAAATGAAAATAAGAAACGGAGACAAAAAAGCTAAAATAATTTATGAAGCAATGGCATATCAGATAGCAAAAGAAATAGGATCGGCTGCTACAGTGTTGAAAGGAAAAATTGATGCAATTCTCATTACCGGCGGAATTGCATACGACGAAACTTTTGTCAACTGGATTAAAGAGAGAGTGGAATTCATTGCTCCTGTTTTTGCATATCCCGGAGAAGATGAAATGAGAGCACTTGCAATCAACGCCCTCGCAGTGCTGAAAGGCGAATTGAATGTTCTGGATTATAAATGAAAGTAACCGGTAACCGGTAATCGGTAATCAGTAGTCAGTAGTAATATAGTCATTAGTAAGAATACTATTTGTTGTGAACTATCAGCTTTTTCCTAAAATCGTATTTTTGAGAATGTGTGTGTGGTTGCCCCTATAGGGGTTAGGGGTGGGGTAGGGAATCTTTACAGAATTCATGCAATCATTTTCAGGGAATAAAATTTCGCACTCCCGAAAAATTATCGAAACTGCGGAACTTTATATTAATTATAGGTTTTTAAATTACGAGGCAAGAGATACCTTATTCCTTTTCAGGAAGCTTATATCCTATTTTATTTCGTTCTTTGTTTTGTGGTTTGATCAACTCTTTTAAAGTATTAAATATCATTTCAATTTCTTCATCATGATTTGTAAGCTTTTTTTCTAATTGTTCTAATTTTAATAATATTTCCTTGTGCGTAAGTAACATTTTTCGCATTTTGCTAAACAACCTGATTATTTGCAAATTTACTTTTATAGCTCGCTCACTATTTAAAACAGTTGATAATTGAGAAACTCCTTCTTCCGTAAAAGCAAATGGAGCATAACGAAGTCCCATCCTATCTTCATTGGAGGTGACAATTTGGCTCCTCCTTTCATTAAATTCGGATTCGCTTAATTCAAACGTAAAATCTTCAGGAAAACGAATAATATTTCTTTTTACTTGTCTTTTAAGATATTTTGTTTCAACTCCATAAAGTTCTGCAAGATCTCTGTCTAACATTACTTTTTGTCCCCGAATGAAATAAATTTTACTTAAAATTACTTCTTCAGGAATTGTTATATGAATTAAGCTTTCTGTCATTTCCGGAATTACTGTGTTGGAGGTGCCAAAATGTTACCTCCATTTTTTAATTTCTCAAAATTAATATTTTTTCAATTGCGGCAAAACTTCTGGTACAATTTCATTATTTAAACGAAAGTTTTTTTATTAGATAATTAAAACTGATGCCATTGCGAAAACTGTTAAGGTGAAACTAGTAATCTCTATAAAAACCCATACAAACATTTTTCGGAAATATCAACCGACTCCATCGGTTAAAAATATCGAGGTTCTACTAATGACTGAAATTAACAAAAACACACCCTTGTATTCCCTCTCGGAGAGGGAAGCCCTCACACAAGCCAAAAAGAAGCGAAGCTGGTGCGCAGGAATCCCTTCTTGAGAATGCCTGTCCCGATTTTTATCGGGAGGACAAAGGGATGTATCTTTTAAAAAAAATCCCGCACTCCCGAAAAACTATCAGGACAAACGCAAGCGCCTTTGCCATGATTCTAGCCATTTTCAATTCACAGCCAACGCCGGCTCGCCGTTTTGCCCT
>JAQUPB010000077.1 GCA_029004185.1 Bacteroidales bacterium
AATTATGCGATTTGCAAGTTTTACTAATTGTAATTCATATTTGATTTGATATTATCTTTAATGTTTCTATTCCCGAATTAACTTCTTTGATGTTTTCGAAAGATAAAACAAGTTTATTATTGATTTCTTTCATTTTGCAATTCATTGGATTTTTTTGAATGAAATTTAAAATTTTCGAAAACTTTTCTGATTTGTAATATTCCGAATCTTTATTTGAAATAAAGTAACCCGTGAGTTTTGAATTTTTTAAATATATTTTTTCAAAGCCGATTTCTTTTGCAAGCCATCTTAGTTGTATTGCTTTCAACAACTCGGTGGTTTGTTTGGGAATACTGCCGAATCTGTCTTTTAAATTATTTGCAAATATTTCAAGATTTTCTTTGGTTTCAATACTGTCAAGTTCTTTGTATAAAAAAAGCCGTTCGGTAATATCGCTCACATAGTCATCGGGAATCAGTAATTCAAGGTCGGATTCGAAAGAACACTCTTTAACATAATCTTTTCCGGAAGCATCATCTTCGAAATGTTCTTTGAATTCATTTTCTTTAAGTTCATCAACTGCTTCTTTGAGAATTTTCAGATATGTATCGTAACCCATCTCATTTATGAATCCGCTTTGTTCGGCTCCAAGAAGGTTTCCGGCACCTCTTATATCCAGATCGCGCATTGCAATATTAAATCCGCTCCCCAGATCGGAAAATTCTTCAAGTGCATCTAACCTTTTTTTAGCATCGGTACTTAATACCATTACCGGCATGGTGAGCAGATAACAATAAGCTTTTACATTGCTTCTTCCTACTCTTCCGCGCATCTGATGCAAATCGCTTAATCCGAAGTTGTGTGCGTTGTTTATAATTATTGTGTTTGCATTCGGAATATCAAGTCCCGACTCTACGATTGTTGTTGAAACAAGGACATCATATTCGCCTTCGATAAAATCAGTAATTGTTTTTTCGAGTTTCTGGCTTGTCATTTGTCCATGTCCTACGGCAATTCTTGCATGAGGACAAATTTTCCCGATATTGTTTGCTACTTCTTCAATATTCTGAATTATGTTGTGTATAAAGAAAACCTGTCCGCCTCGTGAAATTTCGAAATTAACGGCATTTTTTATTACATCATAATCAAATGTGCGAATTTCTGTTTTTATCGGATATCTGTTTGGCGGTGGCGTAGTGATAATTGATAAATCCCTTGCACCGAATAATGAAAACTGAAGCGTTCGAGGAATAGGAGTGGCAGTAAGTGTTAATGTATCAATGTTTGTTTTTAATGCTCTTAATTTTTCTTTTGCAGATACACCGAATTTATGTTCCTCATCAATTACCAGAAGACCAATGTCTTTAAATTTCACGTCATTGCTTATGAGTCGGTGTGTTCCTATTATTATATCTGTTTTGCCGGTATTTATTTTTTCAAGGGTTTCTTTTATTTGAGATGTAGTTTTAAATCTGCTCAGGAAATCAATGTTGCACGGGAAATTCTTTAATCTTTCGGAGAAAGTTTTATAATGCTGAAGTGCAAGAATTGTCGTGGGTACAAGAATTGCAACCTGCTTGTTGTCGCATACTGCCTTGAATGCCGCCCTTACTGCTATTTCGGTTTTTCCGAAACCAACATCACCGCAAATAAGTCTGTCCATCGGGTAAGATGATTCCATATCTTTTTTTACATCGGTTGTTGACTTTATCTGGTCGGGAGTGTCTTCAAAAATAAAAGATGCTTCAAGTTCTGTTTGCAGATAGTTGTCTGGTGTAAATCCATGTCCTTGTTTTGTTTTTCTTTCGGCATAAAGTTTAATCAGGTCGAAAGCAATTTCTTTGACTTTTCTTTTTGTTTTGTTTTTTAAATTCGACCATGTATTGGAGCCGAGGCGGTGAATTTGCGGCGCTGTTCCTTCTTTGCCTGCATATTTTGATATTTTATGAAGCGCATGAATGCTTATGTAAAGCAAATCATTGTCTTTATATAAAATTCTAACCGCTTCCTGCATTTTTCCGCCGACTTCAATTTTTTCCAATCCTGCAAATCTGCCTACACCATGGTCGATATGTGTTACATAGTCACCGGGCTTTAGCGAAATGAGTTCTTTTATTGTCAGAGATTCTTTTTTTGTGAATGCGTGTTTTAATTGAAAACGGTGATAACGTTCAAATATCTGGTGGTCGGTATAACATGCAACACCAAGCGTTTTGTCAACAAATCCTTCGTGCAGTGAAACGGGGATTGTTGAATATGAAATTTCCGACTTGTCAACTGATGATAAATCTTTAAATATGAGAGAAAGGCGTTCGAGCTGTTTCTGATTATCGGAAAATATTAAATTTTTTACACCGGTTAATGTGTTATTTAATAAATCCTGCTTCAGCAATTCGAAATTTTTATTAAAAACAGGTTGGGGAGATATTGAGAAAATAATTTCCTCATCAGGCTCAAAATAAGTATTGGCGCTTAATTCGATGGTTTTGAATTTATTTATTTGTGAAAGAAAATCTTCTTTTGTTAAATAAATTTTATCGGGAGATAAATGAGAAACGGAATTATCTTTTTTGTTTTTTTCGTAAATTTCAAGTGCATCGGAATACTTTTTTTTAATGATTCCTTCTGTATGATAAAAATCCTTGAACCATATTACGGTATTTTTCGGAATGAATTCAAAAACCGATTCATTGCTTTCGAGCATGGCTTCCTCGTGTATGTTCGGTATAACTGAAACTTCATAAAAATTCTCAATTGATAATTGTGTTTCTGGATTAAATGTACGGATGGAATCAATTTCATCTCCTGCAAATTCAATTCTGAAAGGATAATCGTTTCCGAAAGAAAAAATATCGATTATTCCTCCGCGAATGCTGTATTGTCCAGGCTCTACAACAAACTCGGAATATTGAAAACCGTATTCGTGCAAAAATTCAACAATGAAATCAATAGTTAATTTTTCTTTCTTTTTGAGTTTGAATGTATTTTTTGTTAACTCTCTTTTGTTTACGACTTTTTCGGTTAATGCTTCGGGATATGTTACTATTATTATGTTTTCTGATGAATTGTTTATTTTATTTAGCAATTGGGTTCTGTAAAGCAGGTTGTCGTTATTTAATTCATCGGGATTGTATGGTGTTTTGTGCGCACGCGGGAAAAAATAAATAATTTCCTTTTTATTCAAGGCGCTTAAAATATTTTCAATATCATTAAGAAAATATCCTGCTTCTTCTTTGTTGTCGAGTATTATTAAATGTGTGTTTGAAGAATTTTTAAATAATGATGCTAAAAGCAATGGTCTGAAAGAACTTGTTGTTCCTGTAATTTGTATGCGGGAAGTATCTGAAGAGTTTATTTTTCCGGAAATGCTGACAACTTCTTCGCGGCCGGTATTAAGATTTATTAAATCGGATATATTCATTAATTTTTATATTCAAGCCTGAAACAAGGAATAATTGCTTAAAATTAAATCAGGAGTAATAAAGATACTTAAATAAGGTATAAATGTTTGCGATTATTTAATTGTTATTTTACTTGTATGAGTTGTATTACCTGTGGTTGCATTGGAAATGTATATTCCTTTTGCAAACTTATTTGTATTTATCGAATAGTTTTTATTATTAACAATGTATGAGTTCAAAAGCTTTCCGTTAATATCGTATATATTTATATTTTTAATTATTTCATCTGATTCGAAAAATACTTCGGAATTAATTTGGTAAATATTATATTTTGGATTAGTGGTTTTTATTTCCTTGATATCATTTGATAAACCATACTTGAAAATTAAACCCTTATTGTTAGCTCCGCCTTCATTTGCTGCACCGTACAAAATGTTATTATTCAATATTAATCTGCCAAACGGACTGTTGCCTTTATTAATGCCGTCGAATTCAAACAATTTTACGAATCCGGTGCCATTGGTGTCAATTTTAAATAATATTCCGTTATTTAACGTACTACTTGAATTTGTTGTGCCATACAAATAACTTCCATCTAAAACAAAAGAACTTAACGGATAACTTCCGTTGTTAACATCATCAAAATCCAACAATTTTGTATAGCTGCTGCCATCGGTGCGGACTTTAAAAATCACACCTTTGTCATTTGTTCCGCCATGAAGAGTCATTCCGAATAAAGTGCCGTTATGTAAAATAATTGAATAATTTGGATAAGAACCTTTGCTTACGGGATTAAAATCCAGGATTTGTGTAAAATTCGAACCATCGGTATTTATTTTATAAATAGTACCGGGACCCGGGCTTCCTCCATTAGCAGTTACTCCGTATAATATATTTCCTGAAAGAATAAGTGCACCTTTCGGAAAACTTCCTGTATCGATATTTCCGAAATCTATGAGTTTTGTGAAACCGGTTCCGTCAGTTTTAATTTTAAATAATACACCTTCGTTATTAATACCTCCTACTTCAGTTGTCCCGCACATTACTGTATCTGAAATGAAAGTAAGTGCTGAGCCCGGAGTAGCACCGTTAGTACCATTAAAATCGAAAAGTTTTGAGTATCCTGTTCCGTCTGTTTTTATTTTGAAAATAACACCTTTGTTATTTATTCCGCCATATGCCATCCCATACATATCAGTATCTTTTAATGTAAAATAACCGGTTGGGAAGCTTCCGTTATTAGTGCCGTTAAAATCTAATAGTTTGGCGTAATTCGTTCCATTAATATTTATTCTGTAAATAAGGCCTAAATCATTTGCGCCGCCTTGCGAAGTCATGCCATAGAAAATACTATCTTTAAGTGTTGGCGCATCACAAGGAGAACTGCCGTTTGTGCCGTTAAATTCCAAAAATTTCGCGAATTGAGCATTTGCGCAATAAAAAAACATTATGAACAACTGAAATAAAAATATCTTTTTCATTTTTTATAAGTTTTAAGGTTTAATTATTTCTCTTCTGAACTCCGAACATATTATTGCCGCTGCGATTGAGGCATTTAGCGATTCTGCATTTTTATTGGAATTATTTTTATGATTATAATTTGGAATTGATATTTTTTTTGTGGCAATATTCAGCAAGTCTTTTGAAATTCCGTTTGATTCGTTACCTATAATTATCAAACCATTTTTTGTTAAACCCGTTTTGTAAATATTCTCTTCTTCAGTAGTGGCGGCATAAACAGGTAGTTCGTTTTTGAAATCGGTTATTGCTTTTTTTAAGTCAACGTAATGAACTTTAACTCTCAGAAACGAGCCCATAGTTGCCTGAATGACTTTCGGATTATATAATTCAACGGTATTTTCCGAGCAAAAAATATTGTCAATTCCGAACCAATCGGCAACTCTTATTATTGTACCTAAATTGCCCGGGTCTTTAATTTCTTCAAGAGCAAGTGATAGCTCTGAAATTATTTCTTTTTTATTAAAAGTATAATTGAATTTTTCAATTACAGCAAGAATCTTATTCGGACTGGTTAATGAAGAAATCTTTGCTAATTCATTTTCGCTGATTTCATTAATTTCAGCTTTGCAGTTTGCTGTTTTCTTTGAGTTTGCTTTGAGCCATTCGCCTACAGCATAAAGAGAATTTATTTTTGCATTGCTTTCAATTAATTCACCAACTATTTTTTCTCCTTCTGCAACAAACAATCCAATCTCGTTTCTGAACTTTTTTTGTTTCAGCGAATTGATAAATTTTATTTTATTCTGTGATAAGGGCATTACGGTTATATTGTTGGGCAAAGGTAGTAAAACATTGTGCTCTTTTCAAAAGAAAATTGCCATATGTAAAATAAATACATTTTTTTTGTTTAATATGTGAGTCTGTGATTTTTATTATTTTTATCCCAAATCGCAAAAAGTATTACGATGCTTATTATCGCTGCAAAGAAGCACCATACCGAAACCACATTTTCTTTAAAATAAATGTTTGTGATGATGAACGATAATAAAACAGCACATCCGAATATTTTCATCTTTTTTATGCTTGAAATAAAAGGTGGAATAACTGAAGGAATAAAATAAATTATACCTCTGAACTTTGGTAAAACTATTGGATAATCTATGTCATAACGGATGTGCAGGAACACTATCTTTGCCGTAACATCACGGAATAAAAGGCAGTACATCGTGTAAACAGAAAATAATGCCCCGAACCAAAAAAATATTTTTAATATCTTTTTACGCTTTTTATTTTTTTCAATCAGCATAAGTGAAAGAGGCACCAATACAGGCCATGCAACAAGAGCGAATAATAAGAAAGCATGAACTGAAAGATTATACCATACGGCGTATTCTGCATTTGTCAAAGCGAGCCACACAAATCCTTCTGTGAATTGCTGCAGTGAAAAAAACAATGGAATGCCTGCCAATAAAAGATGCGACGGGGTAGGGGCTTTTTTTATTGCAACAACTCCTGTAACACAAAGTACGCTGCTTGCTATAAAACTTGCTTCTGCTGAAAAACACATGTGATTTACTTTCTTGTTTTTTTTGAATTCAATAATACTGAAATTCCTATTGTGCTGTATAATCCGCTCCAGTCAACATTAACGCGGTTGCCATCTGTGTTGTTTGTAAGAAATGCACTGGAACCTATCGGACTCTGAGGGTCGGCATGAATTTCGTTGATTTCCAACTGCCTGTATCCAAAGCGAAAGTTTATTCCATATTTTTTTTCTAAAAAATAATCAATGCCGGTTGAAACCTGCCAACCCATTTCATAAGTGTTGGCTTCGCTATAGCTTGTACCCGTGCGATATATTGTACCGCCCATGAAACCAATATTTATTGCAGGATTAATAATTAGGAAAAGTTTGTTTTTTCTGTCAAGCCGGCGGTAATAATTTATTGTCATATTAAAAAAACATGCATTGAAGATAACTTCGCTTCGTCCTGTATTGCTAGCGTTTGAGCCATAGATGGCTTTTTTTGATGTTTTCGAAAATTGTATCTCGGTGCCTATGTGATTTTTATTTAATGAATCAATAGCTCCTTTTGTTCCGATATTTAAATAATAAAAAAACGGTTTTGTTTTCAGGAATGCGGAATTGTCGGAAGTAAGAAATTTCCAGAAATCATCGGGATTGCCGATATTGTAATTATTAAATACGCTGAATCCTGCACCTGCAAAAAAAACAGGCGTATTAAAAATTTTAATATGTCCGTATTTATTAAATGAAGTTTTGTTTGCTTCTTCAATACTTTCAACTGTTTCGGTTTCGTACCACTGGGTAGTGAAAAAAACTTCCTTTGTGCCGTTTTCAAAGAAAATCATTGATATTTCACTGAAAGGAATTTTGTAAACATATGTGTTCTGTTTATTCCTTGCATCTTTGTATTTGACACATATGGAATCTTCACCGATAATATTTCCTGTTACCCTGTCGCCGGTTTTTTTAATTATTATATCCTGCGCACTCGCATTCGGAAAAAATAAAAATGCAACTATTATTATAAAGCCGGTGATGAATTTTGTTTTGATAATGAAGTTTTTTTAATGAATGAATTTAATAGCTGTATTTTTCAAAAATAATATTATTATCTGTGAATCTGTGGCAGATTTATTATCTTACAATATTTAGTTATAGAAAAAATCATTTCGGATATTTCCCAAAAAGTTTTAAAAAGAAACGGTGAATTTTATGAGGCGTAGCCAAAGGTTCAGCAAACATCATAAAACAATGTTTTGTGATAACGTTGATGTTGTTTTCTTTTGCCAGCCTAACTGCTGTTTCGCTTTCCGCTCCTTGCTGTATCCATAGATTTTTAATGTTTTTCGAAACAGCATCCTTAACGATGGTTTCTGTCACCGAAGGATTAGTAATAATTATTGCCGCTTTAATTTTTTCTGGAATTGACTTTAGATCAGGAAAACATTCACGGTTGTCGAATGTCTTTATCCTTGGATTTACAGGATATAAAGTATATCCCTTTTTTAACAACTCTTTATATAAAGTATTGCTGAATTTGTTTTTTTTATCTGAAATGCCGACAATAGCAATGGTTTTATGCTTGCGGAATTCATCAATTGAAGCAAGTGATAATTTTTCCATTTTTATATTTTATTTTAATATTTTACTGATTATTTTTTCTGTTTTGTTCTCTAATTCTTCTATTGTACCGTTATTTGTTAAAACGAAATCAGCCATTTCAACACATTTTGAAATGTTTTGCATTGATGGGTCACTGTTTTGCATTTCCCTTTTTTCGTTTGCGAGAAAAGTTTCAAAAGTAATATTATCAGTTTCTGATTTGCGGTTTGTTATTCTTTTATATCGTAAGTCGGGATTTGCATCAATGGCGATCAGGTAAAAATTTTCTTTTGATTTTAACGCTGTTACTTCACCTATTGCCCTGATACTTTCTATTATGCAGTTTTCCGATGTCTTTTTTGCTTCTTTGTAAAGTTCTTCAATTATGTAACTTGGCGAGTGTTTTGAACGAAGGTCGTTTGCCACAAGAGTCATGCTGTCCCTATCAACCGGAAGTTTTCTTTTTTTGATTTCTTCAATAAGGAAATTACGTACTGAAAAATGTCCGAATTTCTTATTTTTAACGAGATAATCAACAATGGTACCTTTTCCTGCGCCTATAGTTCCTGTTATACCGATGATTATCATTTTTTATTGAGGTTTTGATTAATAATAATTGTTGAAATAAAAATAGATTTTATTTGTAAAAGTAATAAATTTGGCTTTCAGGTTCAAAGTTTTTTTATGAGAAAACGTATTCTTATTATAAGTCTTGTTTTTGCATTTGCAAATATGTTGTTTGCACAGCAAGGTAATCAGGTTAATAAAAATTTCATGCTCGTTATACATGGCGGAGCAGGAAATATAACCAAAGAAAACATTAATGACTCACTTGAAAAGGTATATGAGAAAAAACTTGCAGAAGTTCTGGAGAAGGGATACGAAGTGCTTGCAAACGGAGGCACGAGCATTGATGCAGTTGAAGCTTGTATAAGAATGATGGAGGATTCGCCGTTGTTTAATGCAGGTAAGGGTGCTGTGTATACTGCCGAAGGTAAAATTGAACTTGACGCTTCAATCATGGATGGAAAAACATTGAAAGCTGGTGCAGTTGCGAGCTTAACGCATGTAAAAAATCCGATTTCACTTGCAAGAAAAGTCATGGAAAATTCTCCGCATGTTATGCTCATTGGTGAGGGAGCTGAATTCTTTGCGAAAAATCAGAATATTGAATTGGTTGATACTTCATATTTTTTTACTAAAAAAAGATGGGATGATTATTTGAAAATGAAAAATAAAATTGAGGAAAAAAATAAAGGCGAAACTCCCGAAAAACACGGTACGGTGGGGGTGCTTGCTTTGGATATGTATGGAAATCTTGCTGCCGGGACTTCAACCGGAGGAATGCTTTTCAAGAGTTACGGAAGGGTGGGAGATACTCCGGTAATAGGTGCGGGAACTTATGCAAATAATAATACATGTGCTGTTTCATGCACAGGTCACGGCGAATTTTTTATAAGAAATGTTGTTGCATACGATGTTTCAGCATTGATGGAATATAAGAAAATGAATGTTTCAGATGCGGCAAATGAAGTTGTTAATGTGAAACTTAAATCACAGGGCGGTGAGGGCGGATTGATTGCACTTGATAAAAACGGGAATTTTGCAATGCCTTTTAATTCAAACGGAATGTTCAGGGGTTATATCAAGGCAAATAAAGAAATGAAAGTTTTGATTTTTAGATAATATTGTTACTGTCTTTAAAATAAAAAAATATAAACAAGTAAAAAAAGTAATTTGAAATCAAGACTAAAGTCCAAAAGTGTATTTATATTTGTAACCCCGACCTTAAGGTCGGGGTTATTAAACCCAACGCAAACGGGCTTTAGCCCAGATGTAATATTTATTCTATAATGAGTGATAATTAATAAAATTAAGGTTCATGAAAATAAACGGAAAGCACTATCATACGATTTGGCTGAAAGAAGGAAATGATAAAATTGTTCAGGCAATTGATCAAAGTTGCCTGCCTTTTGAACTTAAAGTTGTGGAATTAAAATCATGCGATGATGTTTATCTGGCAATAAAAAACATGTTGCTGCGTGGCGCTCCTTTGATTGGAGTTGCTGCGGCCTACGGAATGTACATTTCTGCCATTGAATTTTATGGTAAAAATAATTTTGAGGAAAATATAAAAGGAGCTGCTGCAAAACTCAAATCATCACGTCCTACTGCCGTAAATCTTGCTTTTGCAGTTGACAAGATGCTTGATGAAATATTGAAATCAAAAGGAAACGAAATTGAAGTGGCATTAAAGAAAGTAAAAGAAATCGAGGAATTTGAAATAGAATCATGTAAGAAAATTGGAGAATATGGCGTAAAATTAATTGAGGAAATAAGTAAAAACAAAAACGGTGAAACAGTAAACATTCTAACGCATTGCAATGCGGGTTGGCTTGCCTGCATTGATTACGGCACTGCCACAGCTCCTGTTTACGCGGCATTTGATAAAGGAATTAAAGTTCACGTATGGGTTGATGAAACGCGTCCCAAAAACCAGGGAGCAAGATTAACGGCTTTTGAACTTGAACAACATGGTGTTCCTTACACAGTGATATCAGATAATACAGGCGGGCATCTTATGCAGAATGGCATGGTTGACATGGTTATTGTGGGAAGTGACAGAACTGCTGTAAATGGTGATGTTGCAAATAAAATCGGAACGTATTTAAAAGCACTTGCCGCAAAAGATAATAATATCCCTTTCTATGTTGCATTGCCTTCTTCAAGTATTGATTTTTCGATTTCCGATGGCTTGAAGCAAATTCCTATTGAAGAAAGAAGTGAAGATGAGGTTAAATATGTTGAGGGGTTTCTTAATGGTAATATCGAAAAAATGCTTTTGACGACAGATAAAGCAAAATGCCTTAATTACGCATTTGACATAACTCCCGCAAAATACATAACAGGTCTGATTACAGAAAAAGGGATATGCAAACCAAATAAAAAAAGTATATTGAAGTTATTTAAATAACGATTGCAGGCAACTTTTTGGTAATATATTTTGTCTTTAGAATAATTAAAATTATAAATTAGCAACTTAATTAATTAAAATAAAATGATAAAAAAGATATTAATGTTACTGAGTATCCCAATGATTGCGGGAATCAGTCAGGCGCAAACTTATTTCCCGATGCAGGACCCTAATTTTGTTAATGTTCAAAAGGATTTTATAAAAACACAAGGGATAAAAGTCAAGAAAAATATATATAACAGTAAGAATATGGTTATAATTTTTAATTGCAATACCGAAGGTTATGTTACTTCGTCAAAGAGTTATTTTTTAAATGACACGAATAACGTTACAAACAATGAATGTTTTTATGACAACAATAATAAAATCATAAGAATAGAAATGAAAACAAGTGATGGTAAAATAGCACTAAAGAAAGTTTATACATATGATAATAAAAACAATCTGATTTCTTATGAAAACAATGATATTTCAGGTAAAGTTGTTGAGTCTGGTGTTTTTGAATATGATGCGAAAAATAATCTGACAAAAGAAACATATTCTTTGTCGGATGGAAAAAAAGAGAATTTCTACATTTTGTCGTATGATGATAAAGGTAAACTAAAGGAAAGAAAAAAAATGGTTAATAATAAATTAACTGAGGTATTCACTTATAATGATAAGGAAAAAGAAGAAAAATCGGTCAGCTATGTTTTTCCAAGAAAAATTGAAGCCTCAAAATTCTTAATTTATAATGAAAAAAACGACATAGCTTGTGTTGTAACGCATGATGTTGTTGATTCGCATACTAGTGGACATTTCGATGACCTATACACTATTGAAAGAAGTTTTTTTGATGAAAACGCAAGAAAAATTGAAACACGCACGTTAGCAAATGACGGCAAAATAACTAAAAGAAGATTTGCATATCTTTTTGACTTGATTTTATTTAAAGAACTGGTAAAGTCAGCGGGCGATTCCGTATATAAAGTTGACATGTCGTATGATTATGAATTTTATGATATAAATAGAAACAATGTTGCAGCAACAGAAAAGCAAAAGGAAGCAACAAAAAAATATCAGGATGCTAATGAACAACTTGCCGTTCAGAAAAATGATACTATTGTGATGCTCGGGGATTTAAGCGGAGGTGATATCATAATGAAACGCGGTGATTTTTCTAAATATGATTCTCTGACAGTAAATAAATCAGACCTTAGAGTAAATTCATATTACATGAAGGCCGAATTAGTTGGCTTATACACAAGATATAAAATACAGGGAGCAAAATTCAATCAACACATTAAGTTTTTAATAAATAATAAAAATTGCAGCCGAATAAGTTTTGAAGGTATTGAATTGATTGACAAGAAAGGTAAGATTTATGTTCCTTCAAATGAGGCGATTCGGGTGACGTTTTTGGATTAATTAGTTTTTCGGTATGAATAACATTTTATAGAAACTAATTCGTATACCAGAAATCTCTTTTCTGACAACTGACAATTTCCGGCTCCATTTCCTTTAACTTGATAAATCAATACGTTAACTTAATCAAGACTGCCTTTTACAGTTTTGGCATTGACATTGCATTATGATTTTTATAAATTAGTTTTAAAATTGAATAATGGTAAATGGTAAATTAAGTGTATTAATAAAAAAACACCAGCTAATGACAAAAATAAAATGGAATACTATCCGAAACCATATGGAAGCCCCGTTATTCACCACAGAACTCCTCCTTTACGAGTTGGAAAAGGGACGATTTCAAAGATCGAAGCAACTTTTCCAGTTAGAATTGGAACTTTTTATTATAAAAGCAGCAGAGTTTCTGTCGGGAAAAGGACATTCCCTTTTGGGCAGGCGTCAGAAACCTTCCGAACCGGGGCTTTTTCGGGTAGAAAAGAAGAAAGATATCTGAAAAGAAGAAAATTAAGTTTTCAAATTATAAATGTTGTTGCTTCATCAATTAACGGAGTTATAGTGATGCTTGTAAAATCCACAACCCCAAATATATTTTCCTTTAGTTTTGTTTATTAGAATTTAAGCTTTACTAAACTTTTAAAGTTTAGTAAAGTTTCTGCTATCTCAGATCCTCCAGTAATTCGGATAGCATTTTGTGCTTTCCTGCCGCCATATCGGAAGGCGTACAACACATCCCTGTGGTGTTAAAAGTGAGCTGTCGTAAATAGCAATGATAGGATTAAAAATAAGATCGGTAACACCAATCGTATAAGTTTCTTTTTCGGCTTCTTTTAGGGTTTTTACTTCAAACTTATTGAACTCAAGCAATTCTTTCATGAATTTTATTCTTTCTTCCGTAGCGCCTGTTTCAACTATTGTACAACGAACAACGTCAATTTCGCCGATT
>JAQUPB010000078.1 GCA_029004185.1 Bacteroidales bacterium
TAGAATCACATCATCATTATCATAAAGGAGTGGTTATTGAGGATTAAAAAGGATGTTGGTAAAAATAAAAGCCGGGTTTTGCGACTCGGCTTTTTTTATGAAAGTATTTTTTGTAATAAAAAAGATATTTATTTATTTTTGCAATATAACCAAACTAAAATTTATTTTTTATGAAAAAGCTATTTTATTTATTTGTCGTTTTTGCTGTAAACTTGTTTTATGCAGGAGCATATGCGCAGGTTAAAGAAGCGGAAAAAACTTATGAAATAACAGGCAAAGCCAAAAGAGGTGCACTTGCCAATGTTGATTACGACCTGCAAACAGGCAATTACGCTTTGTATTACGTTACAAAGTCGAATGACAGGATGGCAAAATTCCAGATTTATAATTTTGACAGGGAATTTAATTTTATAAAAATGGACGAGCAGGAAGTTGACTTCGACAAGGCAAAAACACAATATAAATGGTTTTCATATAAAGGTGATGAGTATTCTGTTGTTGGAAATCAGGTTGAAGGCAATCTTACCGGCACTCTTGTTTTAAAGAAAAAGAAAATCACTTATTCGTACGACTGGATTTTACTTGGTTACCATAAAAAAGTGGATGTTCTTGATAAAGTAAAACCGAAAACCGAAGACGGAAGGAAATTTTTCTATTATGCACATGCTGAAGATGAAAGCAATGGCGACATTTTAATTTTATGCGGGATAAAAGCGAAAGCAGGAGATGACCCTTTCAGCCAAATGAAAAATTTCGTTGTTCTTAAATACAATTCTAATCTTGAGTTGATTTCTGAGACTCCCATAACTTTTAATTATGTTCAATCAGTTGCATATAAAGTTGCATTAACTGATCCTTCACCCGATAATCCCGAAGCATCATCGGTTTCAGGAATGGTTTTTGTCTTTGCACCAATGGGCGGTCCCGGCATGAATAAAGCCGCAGATCCCGATATTAACAATTATACTTATGTCAGAATTGATAATAATCCAAAAGTAGTTGACAAATTTAATTTCAAATCACCTGCAAGCTACTGGAACATTCTTGAATGCATCAAAACAGACAAGGACGTTTATTTGTTCGGTCCCTCAATGGCAGGAAAAGAGAAATATTACAACATGATTACTGATCCTAATGCAAAATATAAAGCAGTTCAGCTGATGAAAGTTTCAAACGGTCAAATGGAATACATTACCGAAACAACACTTGAAGATTTTGAAGCAAAACTGAAATTTCCTCCGGGACAAAAAGAAATAAGGGCATACAGAGGAAAAAAATTCAACTTCGCAAATTATAAAATTGCAACCAACGGCGACTTCTTTGTTATAGGACAGAATTTCGACATCAGCGATCAGGAAACAAAATACAAGGATGTTTTGTCATTTCATTTCGACTCAAAAGGAATTCTCAAATCACAATATGGAGTTGACCTTTTGGAATCGAACAAATATTCAAAAGCAGCAGGCTGTCCGCAGAACTTTATTGAAAGTCCTGACGGCAAAAATATGTATTGGTTATTAATGGAAATAAAAGGAGTGGCAACGTGGACAGTGAAACCACTTACTTATCCGCGAATCGGAAAAATTGACCTGAACGCAGGAAGCATTTCCGAATTCCAGAATTACGGAGCAATAGGTAAAAAAGATTATTATCTTGATCCTAAATTTCCTTTTCTCGAAACTGATGGCGGTAATAAAGTCGTATTCTTTGGTTCCGATGAATCGGGCAGACAAATATGGTTCTGCAGAGTGAATTTGAAATAACAGGGGTTCCAAAATAAGAATATGTTAAAAAAAATCAACATACTTTTAATTATACTCTTTGTAAATGGCTTTGTATACAGTCAGTTTGGCATTAAAGCCGGTTATGAATACTGCCGTTACAATTCTCCTTTTTATAACATTCAGATTGCTGCCTACAATTTTAATACTTTGAATCCTAATGTTTCGAACAATTTAAAGGTTTCCAGAACACCGGGCGGTTTGCAATTTGGAATGGTTATGGGTAATAAAGGATTTTTTGAAATAGTATGGCATAATTACCATGGCACCGACCGCGGAAAGTACACTAACGGGGGAGTTGATACGATTTCAATTTTAAAGCATCGCATGAATTATACATCTTTTGCCGTTTGTATTCCTATTACTGAAGATGGTTTGAGTGCAGGATGGAGTTTGGATTACGGCATATTTAAGGTTCTTAAGAAAAAAACTTCGGCTTCGGCTATTGATACTGCCGAGTTTGTGAGTTTTTATTCAAATTATTCCCGTACTATGGGTTTTTCGGTTTTTCTTAATTTGTCGCTCAGGTTGGTTAATGGCATATCTTTAAACATACGTCCTTCGTATCATTGGCTTTTCCTTTTGCACGATTTTTCTTATGGCTCAAACGAGTATTACACAAATGTCAATAATTTCGGTGTTGAATTCTTTGTCTTGTTTGGAGGAAGTGCTAAAAAAGGCGGTAAAAGGAGATAAAAAAAATATATATGAAAAAATATTTTTTAATATCAGTTTTTATTCTTGCCGTGTCGGCAGTGAAACCGCAGATATCAATATACGGAGGCTATAATTCTTTATTTTCTAATTACACTACATTTAACACGTTTGTTGATTCATATAATGCTTACCAAACGGATATGTTGTCAAAATGCGGACATTCAGGATTCATGGGTGGATATACTGCCGGCGTTACGTATTCGGCAATGGTATTTCTATGCGATATCAATTACAATCAGATTTTCTGTACAAGAACTGCAAAATTCCAGGATGGCGGCTCACGCAGAATGGATTTAAAGTATAATTACATAGTTACCGGAATCGGAATAGGTAAACAATTCGAAAAGATCGGCATATGGGCAGTGGGATACCTTAATTTCGGCGACATTTATCTTAACAGTTATTATGAATTCCAGGATGGGAGCAAAGACATAGGATCAACACGTCAGTTGAACGGCTGTTATGTGGGAATGGTGGCAATGAAATTCATGTATGGAATTAAAACATCAATTAAGGTTGTTAAAAATCTTAATCTGTTGATTTATGCGGGATACATGGCGAAAAACAGCTTGGGCTGGAAAGATGATTATTCCCATTTTACTTTGCAGGACCTTAGTTACGGTAAAATGTTGGATGGCAGGATGGATGAAATTCCTACCGATTATAAAAAATACTGGGAACTTGGCGGAACAACTTATGCATACCGGACTTATACCGATAAATGGAATAGCACCGTTGGATGCGACCTTGGCGGATTCAATCTTTCAATAGGAATAAAATGGGATATACCCGGAACAAAAACCGAATAGTATTAATATGAAGAACAAACTGCAGATAATTTTTATTTCGTTAATGCTTATTCTTGTATTTTCTTCGTGCAGGAAGTGGGAAGATTATTACATACATCGTCAGGCAGGTGCATGGGAAATTCAAAAACTTGAAATATTCGACCTTGACTCTTTAACGCATGATTTTAATCTGGTTCTTGCATACGATACTCCCGGTGTTGTTGAATTATATGATAGTAATTCGGATAAATACAATTATTGTTACTACAGCTTTAATAGCGGTGTGAAATACCATTTATTTTATATTATAGAAACACTTTGCAATGTGAAAAACCACTGCTGGTGGCTTAAAGACAATAAAATGCGTTCTGATTTCTGGGAAGTCGATGGCGGTGGAGCTGAACGCCATATTTTTTTCAGTGTTAAAGAAATAAATAAAAATAAACAGGAGTGGACTTATTTTACCAATGGCGATACTTATGGCTTGAGTAAAAATAAAATTTTTATTACAATCAAGGAAGTATACACAGTGGAGAGAAAAAAATATTGATGTGGAAAAAGGGCAGGGGGCATAGTGCAGAGAGCAGAGTGCATAGAGCATAGTGTGGAGTGCAGAGTGTTGAATGGTTTTTTCTATCGATTACCGAGGGTGATTCGCCAAAAGAATTTTTCGTAAAATCAATTATCAACAGCTATTGTCCGATTAATTATTTGTATCGTTCCTACGCCTGCCTGCCGCAGGCAGGGAACTTTAAATAACCCGGATTACATTATTCTACCAACATTTCGTCCCGAACGGGACGCGATGTTGGTAGAAAATAAAAATAGAAAAATATTTAAGCCCCGTAGGCGGCGACACATATTTAAACTTTGAAACAATAATAAATGAAAACCCCGGATTTGATTGTTTTTATTCAAATTCGGGATAATTTAATATTAAAAAACTTCTGTAAAGACTGCTAATATTGGTATTTTTATTTAAGCGAATCACCTTACCGATTACTTCTTTTTTACTTTCTGTTCAAAATTGTTTCAGCGTAATTTTTCCAGCTTAATTTCGAAGAAGCTTCTTTAACATTTTCGGGTGGGAGAGGGTGGTCTAAAAATCTGAGCATTTGTTCAGCCATTGAATCAATATTATTTGCTTCGGCAAGATAACCGTTAAATCCGTCTTTTATGGTTTCGGGAAAATGTCCGACTTTGGTTGCAAGTATCGGCATGTTGAAATTATAACTCAATGATTCTATTCCCGAAGGAGTTGCTGTTAAATAATACAAAACGGCGCAATTGCTTGCCTGAAAATACTTATGCACATCTTCGTTCGGAACGAATTCATTAAAAACTGCAACTTTGTCTTTTATGCCGAGTTCATCAATAAGTGCTAATGGATTATAATTTCGTTCGTCATCACTGTTGCCTAAAAATATTTTTTTTGCAATTCCGAAAGTTAAATTTTTGATTTTTGTTGAAAAACTTTTTTTATCGAGCGTATTCCAGAATGACTCGCCGCAAATCAGTAAACTCACATCATCGCGCTGTTTTGCAACAATGCTGAATGCTTTTATTGCATTGTGTAATCCTTTATATTTACGTATGAATCCGAAAAAGAGGAAAACATTCTTTTTAAGGTTATGTTGTTTTTTGAAATTCTCAACATCAAATGCAGGATTTGCTTTAAACAAATCATAAATGGGATGATATAATTTAAGAACTGTCTGCTGCTTCGGTTCAATGCTTCTTTCGCCGTTTTGAGTTAAAACGAAATTGCGTGAAGGAAATAATTTTTTGAGTTCATTATATGTTTTTAACGCATGCACAATGTAAGTGTGGGGATTTGAAATTCCCATTTTTGTAAATATCCTGTCGATTTTACTTTTTTCTTTTTGTATAACGAAATGCAAATCGATAATGATTTCAGCTTTGCAGATTTTTTTCAGCCGTTTTATTATTCTGCCCAGCGGCAGTCCCTGCAATGCAATTGACCATTGAAAAATTACAATGTCGGGATTTAGGGATGAAATGTAATTTGCCGTCTTGCGCCATGTGAAAGGATTATTATAATTCGTGATGTATTTGCAAACTATGTTTGTTCCATCAAGAAAATTTGTTTTACTTACCTTGTCTTTGAATTCGCGCGGTACGATACCCGGATATTGCTGTGTCCATGAAACAATGTGCGTCTTTACATTCTCGCATTTATCCAGTGCTTTTGCTAATGAAGTGTTGTAATTTGAAAGTCCTCCTTTAAAAGCAGGTCCCGGTCCAAAACATACAACGGTTTTATTATTCATTATTAATTATTATTTATTCATTTGCCCTGCTTCTTTTTTCATAACAGCATCATAAACTCTTCTCATTCCTTCTTCTATTGAAATTTTTGGTGTCCATCCCAGATTTTCTTTCACCCAGTCCATGTTGCAATATCTTGAAAAAACGCCGACAGGTTTATCAAGCAATGTCTTAATTGTTGGATTATATCCTGCAAATCCGCCGAATACTTTTATTATTTCACGGAAGTTGGTAAGCTTTCCCATTCCAATGTTTATTGCAGTTCCGTCGTGAATCTTTTGCATGGCAAGCAATGAGCAGTCGAGAACATCGTCAATGTGCACAAAATCTCTTCCCTGGTAACCGTCGCCCCATACTTCAAAAGGATTTTCTTTTAAAACAGCCCTTCTGGCAATAGCAGGAACAGGATATGTATAATCCTGGTCTTCGCCGTAACCGGAGAAAGGACGTATGCAAACTATTTTCACTCCATAATGTTTGGCAGTGATTTTTGCAAGAAATTCACCTGTAAGTTTCGACCAGCCGTAAGTCATGTCGGGCTGTCCCATGTTGTTGAAGTCAATGTCCGATTCTTTAAGTTGAATTGTATTTTCTTTTGTCTGCTTGTTAATTGGATATGCAGCGCTTGAACTCGGATAGAGTACTCTTTCGGGTTTATGTCTTGTTATCCAGTAGAAAAACTCAGCATCGATGGAAAGGTCTAAAGCAACCATCATAGGGTCGCCGTCAATTTTCATTCTTCCACCGACAATTGCAGCAAAATGAAAAACATCGGCAAACTGAGTTACATCAATTCCGTAAAAACTTTTAAACCAGGCTCCGTCATTGATTAAAAACCTGAGAGTATCCCTGAAATCGCTTTTGAGGAATACCAGTCTTTCGTCCTCTCCGTATATTTCAAGATCTTTTATTTTTCTTTTTAATTTTACTTCAAGCCATGTTGAAGGGTGCGTACCTACCGATAAGTTATCAACAAAAATTATTCTGTCTTTCGTGGAATAATATAATCTCTTGACCATATTCCTTCCAACAAAGCCGCATCCTCCCGACACCAGATGTGTTTTCATATATATATTGTTTAGTTGTTAGTTATGTGTTTTGCGTTCAAAGTTCAGTGTTCGGCGATTTTTGTTTTATTTACTTACGGCTTACGACTAAAGACTTACGACTTTTATTCAATATTTATTTTTTTCTGAACAAGATATTTATTTCTTTCGGCAGAGTTTCGTGAAATCAGTTCGGCAAGGAAGCCTGCCATAAAAAGCTGTGTTCCGATAATCATTGAAGTGAGAGCTATGTAAAAATAGGGACTTGCTGTAACCCTCGGCGCAATTCCGCCATTCATTATTATAATTATTTTTTCGATTCCAAGCCATAAAGCGGCAGCAAAGCCGAGAAAAAATATTAAAGTTCCAAGAAGTCCGAAAAGATGCATTGGGCGTTTTCCGAATCTGCTTACAAAACTTATAGTCATCAAATCGAGAAAACCGTTAATAAATCGTGCCATTCCCCCGAATTTTGTTTTTCCGTATTTTCTTTTCTGGTGAACAACAATTTTTTCGCCTATGTTCACAAATCCTGCCCACTTTGCAATAACAGGAATGTAGCGGTGCATTTCACCGTAAACTTCAATGCATTTTATTACGTCGCTTTTGTATGCTTTTAGTCCGCAGTTGAAATCATGAAGTTTTATTCCTGTTGTTTTTCTTGTTGCCCAGTTGAAAAGTTTTGTGGGAAGAGTTTTTGAAATCGGGTCGTAACGTTTCTTCTTCCATCCCGAAACCAGATCAAATCCCTGCTTTTTTACCATTCGGTATAATTCGGGAATTTCATCGGGACTGTCCTGCAAGTCGGCATCCATAGTAATTACGACTTCCCCGAGCGAATCATGAAATCCTACATTGAGAGCCGCAGATTTACCGTAGTTCCTTCTGAATTTTATTCCTTTTATGTTTTGATTGCTTTTTGAAAGTTCTCCTATTATGCTCCACGAATTATCATTGCTTCCGTCATCAATTAAAATAATTTCATAAGAGAAACTGTTGTTTTTCATAACAACAGAAATGCTGTCGGTAAGTTCTTTCAGCGATTCCGCTTCGTTATATAATGGTATTACTACTGAAATGTCCATTTATGCGTTTTGTTGGAAATTACTGTCAAATGAATCGTCTTTCTTCTTAATAAAGATAGAAACTAAAAGTGAAATGACAAATGCCCACATTGTTGTTCCGATAATAGTCATAATGAACATCATCGGAGGTGAAGTGAATTTTCTTGACATTGAAAGTGCTGCTTCAAGCTGCTCATCAGAGATATCCGGACGACTTTCAAGTATTTTTTCACGCGCTATATTCATTATCTGGTCCATAAGCGTTGGATCAATAAACTTGTAAAGGATAAATGTGTAAAAGGCAAGTATTATTGATGCGAATAAGCCTGTCAGGACACCGCAGCCCAGCGATTGCCCGTATGTAATATATCCCTTAAGATAATTGTCTCTGTATATTTTTGAAGCTATAACAATTCCTGCTACAATTATGAGAAATGTGAGGGTATTCGATAATGTAGTATTATTGATTTGGTTTGTCAGATACATAATTAATGAAGCTACGACCAGAGCCAACCCCATAATAGCACCGTATGTCATTGTGCTTTTTAATAAAGTATTTTTATTTTCTTCCATAAAATTTTTATTTTTATTTTTGAATACGGCAAATTTATAAATATATAATGAAAAACAGCCAAAAATATTGTTTAGAAGTTATGTTTTTTTAAATTTGCATCGGGTAAGTCTTGTACGACCAGCTCCCGTTTAACTCCCCCAGGTTCGGAAGGAAGCAAGGGTAAAATGGTTGAGCGGTGCGATGCAAGTAGCTTACCCTTTTTTAATTTGTGAAATTGTGAAGCGTGAATTTGTGAATTCTGACTGCCTAAAATAGGTTACGAAGCTCGTCAGTTAAAAATGTAAAAGTTTTATTATTTGTTGGCACAAATAACAAAATCTCGAAACCATAGACTTTAAACTTTATGACAATTCTTTCAGGAACTTCTTTATCATACCCTGTTTGTCTTTTGCTTTAGTGATTGCAGAAGACACAGCAACACCGTGAACTCCGGCATCCAATAAAACTTTCACATCTTCGGGTAAAATTCCACCGACTGCAATTATAGGAACATGTCTGCATTTTAAAGAGTAGTATTCTTTAACGATTTTTGTTATCCCGTATATGCCCAAAACAGGATCTAAATTTTCTTTTGTGTTTGTAGACCGGAACGGACCGAGTCCGATATAATTAGCATCATTTTTTGTTAATTTCAACAAATCTTCCAGTGAATTGGCTGTTCCGCCGATAATGTATTTATTCTTCAGTTTTTTTCTTGCATCTTTAACTGACATGTCATCCTTGCCGAGATGAACTCCACCGGCTTTAATTTCTTTTGCAATATCAGGGTTGTCGTTTATTATTAAAACGGAATTATACTTATCGCAGATTAATTTTGTTTTTCTTGCAATTTCAAGCCATTCAGCGGGTTTTTTGTTTTTAACGCGAAGCTGTATCCACTTTGCTCCACCTTTACATGCTAATTCAGCTAACGCCGGATGGGAACAAGATGCTATGTCCTGTGTTATAAAATGCAGTTTTCCTATGTTTTCCATTGTATGATTTTATGTTCTGCTTTCGCAAAGATAAAAAAAAAACGACATAAAACCTTATGTCGCTTTTTATAAACTAAATAGAAAGTAAATTTTATCTGCATTTCTTGGCTTTTTTGCAAGCTCTTTTTTCTTTTAAACTCTTTGTTGCTTTCTTTTTAGCTTCTTTTCTAACGTCTCTTGTTTTTGCCATAGTTTTAAAAATTTAAATGGTTAAAAAATAATTTTCATTTTTAAAATTTGTATTACTTTAACGAATATTTATTGATACGGGTTTCAAAATCATTGATTTTTTTTGAATAACATTTCTTTGAATTAAAATAAAAAATGCCACAGATTCACAGATTAAAAAAATAATCTTTTTGTAATCTGTGAATCTGTGGCTATTTAAATTTCAAACTTTAAACTTTAAATTCTTTTGTTCCTTTCTCAACCCTTTTTATAGTTTCTTCTTTTCCTATAATTTCAAAAATCTTAAAAAGTTCCGGACCGCTGTTTTTGCCCACAATCAGCACGCGCAGTACAGTCATTACTGTTCCTGCATTCAGATTATTTACCTGAATGTATTCTTTAATTATGTTTTCAATTTCCGCGGAAGTGAATCCCGAAATTGATTTGAGTTTACCAACAATATTATTCAGGGTTGAAGGAATATTTTCATTCCATTTATCTTTTAAAACTTTTTCGTCATATGTCGTTGGCTGCCGGAAGAAGTATTCCGACTTATCCCATATTTCATTCATGAAATTCATTCTGTCTTTTATCAGTTCGCATATTTTTATCAGATTTTCTTTTGAGGAATTTATTTTTTTTGATTTCAGTATTTCATTAAGATATTCTGCAAGTTCTTCATTATTTATTTTGGAAATATATTGATGATTGAACCATTTTGCTTTTTCATAGTCGAAGCGACATCCTGCTTTACCTACTTTTTCGAGCGAAAATTCTTCTATGAGTTCATCCATTGAAAATATCTCTTTTTCACTGCCGGGATTCCACCCGAGAAGTGCAATGATATTATTTACTGCCTCCGGAACATATCCTGATTCGCGGTAACCCGATGAAATTTCTTTTGTAACGGGGTCAACCCATTGGAGCGGAAAAACAGGAAAACCGAGCTTGTCGCCATCGCGTTTGCTTAATTTGCCTTTTCCATCTGGTTTTAATAAAAGAGGTAAATGTGCAAAGAGAGGCATTTCATTTTCCCATCCAAAATATTTGTAAAGCAAAACATGCAATGGTGTTGACGGCAGCCATTCTTCTCCTCTTATGACGTGAGATATTTTCATTAAATAGTCGTCAACGACGTTTGCAAGGTGATATGTGGGCATTCCATCCGATTTGAAAAGAACTTTGTCATCGAGCTGAGATGATTGTACTTCAACATTTCCGCGTATTATGTCATTAATATGAATTATTTCACCAGCGGGAATTTTTATTCTTATTACATAATGCTCATTATTATTTATTTTTTTTTGGATTTCCTCTTCCTCTATTGTAAAAGAATTTTTCATTGCATTCCTTGTTGAAATGCCATATTGAAATGTTTCTTTTCGTGACTCACATTCTTTTCTTTTTATATCAAGTTCTTCGGGTGTATCGAATGCATAATATGCGAAACCGCTTTTTACAAGCTGTTGGGCATATTGCTTATAAATATCTTCTCTTTCCGATTGTTTATATGGAACATGATTTCCGCCAATGCCGACTCCTTCATTGAACTTTATGTTGAGCCAGTTAAGTGCCTCAATAATATATTCTTCGGTTCCGGAAACAAAACGGTTTTTGTCGGTATCTTCAATGCGCAGAATGAAATCGCCGTTATTTTTTTTTGCAAAAAGATAATTATACAATGCCGTTCTTACACCACCGATATGAAGAGGTCCTGTCGGACTTGGCGCAAACCGTACCCTTACTCTTTTACCCATATTTTTTGTTTTGAAATAATTTTCATTAATTTTACCAAAGTTATAAAAGAATTTCTTAATCAAAAGAATTCCTCGAGGCTTTGTCTTTGGGTCAAAAATAAAAAAAATGCCACAGATTCACTGATTATTAAAAATATAAAAAAATCAAATCTGTGAATCTGTGGCTGATTTTTTAACTTTATAAACAAACACATAAAAAACAATATTTGTTTTTTTTGTAAAATTGGTAAGGATTTTGCATTTGTTTTTAAGAGAAATTAACATTATATATTATTCTGATTTAATTTATTTTTATAATTTTATTTTTTAATTTAAAAATTCAAACAGATGAAAAAGATAATTTGTTTATTCGCACTTGCATCTTTTGTTACATCTTCGTACTGCCAGAATGCACAAAAGGTTGATGAAAAAGATGTTCCACCCCAGATAATACAGCAGTTTAAAAAGACATTTGCTGACGCAAAGAACACAAAGTGGACAAAACTGGAAAATAAATTTGAAGCCGTGCTTTTGCACGAAGATATGAATACTGTTGTTCAATACGGCAGTACCGGCGACTGGCAGAATACAAAATGGGAAATGCCGGTGAAGTATTTATCTCCGCAGATTGATGAATATATTAAAAAGAAATATGCGGATTACAAAGTGAAAACTCTTTATTTGCAGGATACACAAGCAAATGTGAGGTTTTATATTGTTACGGTTGAAAAAAAGAAAGAAAAGATAGAGTTGTATTTCGGACTCGACTTTGCTTTCGTAAAACAGGTTCCGGAACCTGCAAAAAAAGATAATACGGCAACTCCCCCGAAAACAGATAACAGCGGTGGTGCAAAATGAAATTTGAAGATATTTTAAAAATAAAAGACTGCTTTGAATAAGCGGTCTTTTTTATTGGTTTAATTTGGCTTCGGGGATTATTTTGTTTTTCAGAAATTCAATTGCTTCAGAAAGATTCATTTTTGCTTTTTCCGAGAGTTCTTCTTTCATTTCCCATTCGTAACCTTTTATGTGCAGTAAATATGTTTCGGGGGTTTTATTGAAAATGTTTTTACATAACCCGAGAACATACTCAGGGGAAACAGAATGTGTTGTGAATTCAGCCTTACCGGTATCGGGTGCGACTTTTGTTAATTCGAAATTATCAATATTTTCCATTGTTGCATCAACAAAATAAACAACATCGTAATGTGAAATTTTTTCGGCATCTTCAATATTCAACTGGTAGTTGCTGTCGGTATCTATATTTTTAAAATTGTTTTCCGAAATCCATTTTTCTGTTTCTTCAATAAACTTAATGCCGAGTCCATCATCCTGCCTGCCAGGATTGCCGTATCCGTAAAAAAGAATTTTCATTTTTGAATCTTAAAATTAAAAAATTGAACAAATAAAAAGGTAAAAATAAATAAAATAACGTGAATTCGGGATTATAAATATTGAAAGATAAGATTATGCAATTTATTATATTTGCAGATATTTTAAGTTTATTAAGGAATTCATGATCAATATGAAACAAAAATTATTTTTTTTGGTGATTGCAGTATTTCTTTTGAATGAGGGAATATATGCACAAATAAAGTCGCAGAAAGTCAGCATCACATGGGGTGAGGAAATTAAAGCCAGCAGGAAAGCAACTCTTGACGGGATTATAGGGTTTGACCAGACAGGTATTTACTGCACAAGAAGAGAAGCAGGAGGCATGTTCAGCAGGAGCTCAACGTACACAGTTGAGCATTATGATAATAATATGAAACAGACAAAATCTGTTGAACTGAAACTTAAAGAAGGAAATAAAGATAAGGAGTTGGAGCAAATCATTTACCTGAAAAATAAAATTTACCTTTTTTCATCTTTCCGCGATAAAAGTGAAAAAATGAATTTTTTATATATGCAAACACTTAATAAAAATAATTTAAACCCTAACAATGATATTACCGAAGTTGCGGAAATAGATTACGAGGATTTCAGCAGGTATAACAGTGGTTATTATGGTAATAAAATAACAAGAGACAGCAATAAAATTCTTGTTTATAATAATTTGCCTTATGATAAAGGGGAAAATGAAAAATTAAGTTTTAATGTTTAT
>JAQUPB010000079.1 GCA_029004185.1 Bacteroidales bacterium
CCGAAAGAAAATACCGGTTGGGATACGACTGGTCAACATCTTCATCTTTCGATTCATTTCCTGCTCCGTGAACAAGAAGTACATCTTTCGAAAATGCATACTGAACAGCTTCATCAATCACTTTCTTATCGGGAGAATAATATTTCCCGAAACTCATATTTATTATTTTTGCTCCGTTATCAGCAGCATAACGAATTGCATTTGCAATATCCTTATCGCGTTCGTCACCGTTTGGCACTGCCCTTAAAACCATTATTTTTACATTACCGGCAATGCCGTCCATTCCTTTGCCATTATTTCTCACTGCAGCTATTATTCCCGCAACATGCGTTCCATGCATTGCTTCGGGACCAATTACGTTACTACTTCCATAATTTTTTTCGTAAGGATTATTTACGTCGTCGCCTACAATAACTTTGCGAATTGAGTCGGCATTTATTTTGCTCATTCTGATTCTGTTTTCAAGCATTTCTTTTCCCTTTGAAATCTGTTCGTCAAGTTCTCCCGGTTTCAATCCAAGTGCAAATATCAATTTCAGCCTTTTCTGAAATTTCTCTTCTCTTTCATTTTCCGGAACATACGATTTGAGTGCTTTCTTCGAAAATTCCCCGCTGTTCTGCTTTTTAACTTTCTCAATAAAAACAGAAAGAATTTTAATCGCTTCCAGCTGTTGTTCGTTAACAGAAAGTTCCCTCTTATAATCTTTTCTTATTTTTTTAAATTCAGCAAATTCCTTAGCATCGCTATCCGAAAGATTTGAAGTATCGGTATTTTTAAATTTATTATTAAGTTTAAAATAAAGGCGCGAAAGTTCGCTTGCTTCATCTTTTATGTCGCCGTTTTTGCCTCCAATGAAACTCCAGCCGTTAACATCATCAATGTATCCGTTATTATCATCATCAATGCCATTGCCTGGTATTTCTTTAGGATTTACCCAGATAACATCTTTAAGATCTTCGTGATTTATATCAATACCTGCATCAATCACTGCCACAATAACTGTTGTTGATTTTCTGCCTTTCAGACTTTCATATGCTTTCTCGGAACTTGTTCCGAATACCTTATCACCCCGGGGATCTAACAGCTGCCAGTTCTGCGGCGCTTTTTTCTGTGCAAATAAATTTGCTGCAACTATTATAATTGCTATAGTTAAGAGTTTCTTCATTATTAATTCAGTTTTTTTTATAAAAATAATATTTTTTTCAACATTCAATCCAACAAATCATATAAACCCCTGAATATAATCTTTGACATCTGTATTTCAGACTCTGATTGATTCAAAATACTTTTTCTCAGAACCTGACAAATAGAAAAATCCCCCTCTTTGGGGAAGGGGATTAGAGAAATACTTTTATCCCTAAAAATCAGCACATAAAATTATCTTAGAATTACTATTTTTTTATTTAATATATTTCTTTTGATTTAATACAAGATACTTATGTGCTCTGGTTCTATAATTTATTTTGTTCCCGTCCCGCTTTTGGTACCGGTATTTGTTTTTGGTTTGCTTTCTTTCTTGCCTTTTATGTCTTTTTTATCTTTCTTGTCCTTTTTGTCAGGGTCTACAATATTTTTATCTCCTCCCTCTCCTTTTCCGCTATATGCATGTCCTTTTGATTTTTCTTCTGCATGCTGACGCTGTACTGTTTTGTCTTTTTTAACCTTTTTGTCTTTGTCAGGATTAACCTTGGTGCCCTTGTCTTCATTTTTTACTTCTTTGGTAGGTTTTGTCGTCTGATTGTCATTTCCGGGCTTTGGTTGAGCAAATGAGCATAACGTTGCCATAAAAAAAATGCTCAAAGCTGTAGTTATTGTTTTCATAGTTTAAAAGTTTTAAATTGTTTATAATATCAAGACTTAATTATTGATGCATTTTATTACAAATGTTTTTTTGGAAATTCCTACAAATATAATAATTATTTTCCTTTTTTTTAAAATAGTTTTATTAACAAAAAAATATTTTTATTTAAACTTCTTACCTTTGTATTCTATTGAATTCAACCAAATGGAATTAAAGTTAATGCAGCTCGCAAAAACACTGGAAGGTGATTTTTTTACCGACAATACAACACGCTTGATGTATGCGACCGATGCTTCGATTTACCGCGAAGTTCCGCAGGCAGTTGCAATTCCTAAAAACGATGATGATATAAAAAAACTAATAAGTTTTGCAAAAGAAGAAAAGACATCTTTAATATTTCGAGCAGGCGGCACTTCACTTGCAGGACAATGCGTCGGAAAAGGAATTATTGTTGATATTTCAAAACATTTCAATAAAATAATTGAATTAAATGTTGAAGAACGCTGGGTGAAAGTTCAGCCGGGAGTTATCTTGTCGGAGTTAAACAAATACATTGAGAAACACGGATTATTTTTTGGTCCCGAAACATCAACTGCAAACCGATGTTGCATTGGGGGAATGGCAAATAACAATTCCTGCGGTTTGCATTCATTGGTTTACGGAAGCACACGCGACCATACAATTGAAATAAGAGCAATATTATCGGATTGCTCTGAAGCAGTATTCAAGCCGATTTCAAATGCAGAATTTGAAGAAAAATGCAATGGCAATTCTCTTGAAAATAAAATTTATAAAAACATTAAAAACATTTTAGCAGATAAAAAAAACCAGGAAGAAATAATAAATGAATATCCGTTAAAAAGTTTGCCCCGCAGAAATACCGGTTATGCTCTTGATTTAATTCTCGACTCCTCCCCTTTTGGCGATAATCCGGAAAAATTTAACCTATGCAAATTGCTTGCAGGTTCGGAGGGAACTCTTGCATTTTTTTCGGAAATAAAATTAAATCTTGTTCCATTGCCGCCCAAAGAAAAAGCACTTGTATGCGTTCACGTAAACAGCGTTGAAGAAGCATTGCAGGCAAATCTTGTTGCCTTGAAATTCAAACCGTCATCGGTAGAATTGATGGATAAGACAATAATGGAACTTGCCGGACAAAACATCTCACAGCAGAAAAATAAATTTTTCATAAAAGGCGAACCAGGTGCAATTCTTTTTGTTGAATTTGCAAAAGAAACAAAAGAAGAAATAAATAAGGTTGTTTCGGAAATGCAAAAGGCAATGGAAGATATTAATTTTGGCTTTCACTTTCCGGTGCTTTTTGGCAATGACATTAACAAAGCGTGGGACTTGCGTATGGCGGGTCTCGGCGTTCTCTCAAACATGAAAGGCGATGCAAAACCTCATTCATTTATTGAAGATACTGCAATTGATGTAAATCTTTTGCCTGATTACTTTTCGGAATTAACGGGCTTTTTAAAAAATCTGAATTTAAAATTTGTTTGCTATGCACATATTGGAACAGGCGAAATTCATTTAAAACCGGTATTAAATTTAAAGACCTGCGAAGGAGTTCAACTTTTAAGAAAAATAGCCGAACACACTGCTCATCTTGTAAAAAAATATAAAGGTTCGTTAAGCGGTGAACACGGCGACGGAAGAGTGAGAGGCGAATTCGTAAAAATAATTTTAGGCGAACATAATTATAGTCTTTGCAAAAAAATTAAAGAAACTTTTGATGAAGATTATATTTTTAATCCCGAAAAAATTGTTGGCGCACCTGCAATGGATATAAGTCTTAGATATTCACCTGATAAAAAACATTCCGTAATAAAAACTCATTTCGATTTCAGCGATACGGATGGAATTCTCGGAGCTATTGAAAAATGCAACGGTTCGGCTGATTGCAGAAAAACGATTACGACAGGAGGAACAATGTGTCCTGTTTACATGGCAACAAAAGACGAAAGGAATTCAACACGTGCAAGAGCCAATATTTTAAGAGAATTTCTGACGAATTCGGAAAAGAAAAATATTTTCAATCACGAAGAAATTTATGAAGTTCTGGATTTATGTGTTTCGTGCAAAGGATGCAAAGCAGAGTGTCCGTCGAACATTGACATGGCAACATATAAAGCAGAGTTTCTTCAGAATTATTTCGATTCAAACAGAATTCCTTTAAGAACAAAAATCTTTGCAAATATTGACAAAATAAACATTCTTGCATCAAAATTTCATTCACTGTATAACATATTTATATCAAATAATTTCGCTGGCATATTCTTAAAACATTTTCTTAACATTTCACAAAAAAGAAATTTTCCAAAACCGCATTCTTTTACTTTAAGAAAGTGGCTCGCTAAAAACGCACAGCATTTAAAACCGGCAGATAGCGAGCAAATAAAAGGAAAAGTATTTTTATTCTGCGATGAGTTTACAAATTTTTACGATGTGGAAACAGGAATAAAAGCAATCAGGCTTTTAACAAAACTCGGCTATGAAATTGAAATACCGGAGCATTCTGAAAGCGGAAGAGCATTGATATCAAAAGGATTTATCCGCAAAGCAAAAATAATTGCAAATAAAAACATAAATGTGTTCAAAAATGTCATTACGAAAAATACACCTTTGCTCGGCATAGAACCATCTGCAATACTCAGTTTCAGGGATGAATATTTAAGATTGGCAGAAGATGGAAACAAAATTTATGCCGAAAAAATCTCAAAAAATACTTTTTTAATAGATGAGTTTCTTGAAAACGAATTCAAAAAAGGCAATATTTCATCAAATGATTTTTCGGATAAAAAAATAAAAATAAAATTACACGGGCATTGTCATCAGAAATCGCTGGCATCAATAGAATCCACAAAAACGGTTTTATGCATTCCGGAAAATTACGAAGTGGAAATCATAGCATCGGGATGCTGCGGCATGGCGGGCTCATTCGGATATGAAAATGAACATTATGATTTATCAATGCAAATCGGCGAGCTGGTTTTATTTCCCGAAATCAGAAAAACGGATAATGAAACGACAATTGTTGCCCCAGGTACAAGCTGCCGCCAGCAGATAAAAGACGGAACAGGAAGAAATGTTTATCATCCGGTGGAAGTTCTATATGATGCTTTAAGATGTTCATGAAACTTCGAAATTCATTATTTATTATTCGATGTTCGATATTTTTAAAACAATAATGAATAACGAATGTCGAATATCGAATAACGAAGTAAATCCAAAATAATTTCACAGTCATTTTCAGCATTTTCACATAATTTTAATTTATTAATCATAAATTTATTTTAAATTCGCTTTCCTTTATTTACAACTATTAAAAGAATTGCTTGTCTTTATATGATTTTTATAAAAAAATGAGGAGATTGGTGTTATACATAATTATTCTTTTATCGGCATTAAATATTAGTGCGAATTCCGCAATAATTCCTAAATTAACTATCAGCGGGCATGTTAAAGATGGCAAGGACGGTGAGGTATTGATAGGCGCAACAATTTATGTTAAGGAATTAAAAACAGGAACCGTCACCAACTCTTATGGATTTTATTCAATAAGTCTGCCTGCAGGCGTTTACAACATCACATATTCTTATATCGGGTACAATAATGTTTTTAAAAATATTAATCTCACAAAGGACATAACTCTTAACGTTGATTTGGAAGAAACCCGCACAACTATCAAAGAGGTTGTTATTACCGACAAGAGAATTGATGAAAATATAAATAAAGCTGAAATGGGGGTTGAAAAGCTTGATGCAAAAACAATAAAATCAATACCGGCATTAATGGGTGAAGTTGATGTTCTCAAGGCAATTCAGTTGTTGCCGGGAGTTCAGGCAACTGGTGATGGCAATACGGGGTTTAATGTAAGAGGCGGCAATTCCGACCAGAACCTGATTTTACTTGATGAAGCCACAGTTTACAATGCTTCTCATTTACTTGGATTTTTCTCGGTTTTCAACAACGATGCTGTTAAAGACATCAAACTGTATAAAGGTGATATTCCCGCAGAATACGGAGGGCGCATGTCATCATTGCTCGACATAAGAATGAAAGACGGCAACATGAAAAAAATCCGCGGCACCGGAAGCGCCGGACTTATTTCAAGCAGGTTGACAATTGAAGGACCCATCGTTAAAGATACATCATCATTTATAATTTCCGCAAGGCGTTTTTATGGTGATTCATATTTCAAGATGTTCCCCGATACGATGATTCAGGATGTAAAAATTCATTTCTACGACCTTAGCATGAAACTGAACTATACTTTAAGTGACAAAGACCGCTTGTTCTTGTCGGCATATTTCGGGCGCGATGTTTTTAAATTTGCCGAGGACTTCAATTTGAACTGGGGCAACAACACAGAAACATTTCGCTGGAATCACCTCTTTTCGAAAAAACTGTTTTTCAACCTCACTTTTCTTTTCAGCAATTACGATTACGGAATGAAAGTGGAGCAGGCAATGATGGGTTTCAAGTGGATTGCAAACCTGCAGGATTATGCTATTAAAACGGATTTCACTTTTTATCCGAATATGAAAAATACAATAAAATTCGGATTCATTTCAACATATCATCACTTCAATCCTGGTTATGCCAAAGGTACGGAAGAAAGCACATATATTAAGGAACTAAAAATGCCGACTTCCAATGCCATGGAAGACGGAATATTCGTATGCAATGAACAGAAAATTGATTCTAACCTGACTGTTGATTATGGCTTACGGTATTCGATATTTCAAAACATAGGAGCCACAACTGTTTATACTTTCAACAGCAACCACGAATCACTTGATACTATTGTTTACGAAAAAGGTAAATTCTATAATACATATTCGGGACTTGAGCCGAGAATAAGTTTTAAATACTCACTTAACGAAAAATCTTCAGTTAAGGGTTGTTATTCGCGCACGATGCAATATCTCCACCTTGCATCAAATTCAACAGGCGGATTTCCATTGGATATATGGCTGCCATCAGGTCCCAACATAAAACCGCGATATTGCGATATGTATTCAGCAGGTTATTTCAGGAATTTCAGAAAAAATACAATTGAAGTTTCACTGGAAACATATTATAAAAAATATAAAAATGAAATCGACTTCAAAGATCATGCATGGCTTATGCTTAATCAAAAGATTGAAGGCGAACTAAGATTTGGCAAAGCACAGACATACGGAGTGGAGTTTATGATAAGAAAACAGGAAGGACTTATTACAGGGTGGATAAGTTATACCTGGGCACGTGCGTTCAAAACAATAAATGAAGTTAATGACGGATATGAATATCCTTCAAATTATGATAAGCCGCATAATGTTTCTGTTGTTGCCAATTATGAAATCACAGAAAGGCTGAGCATTGCAATTAACTGGCTTTATGCAACAGGAGCCGCAGTGACTTTTCCCACAGGCAGATTCACTTATGGAAACACAGTAATTCCGGTATATTCCGAAAGAAATTCATACAGAATGCAGGATTATCATCGTCTTGATATCAGCGTTACCCTTAAAGGAAAAAATAAACCCGGTAAAAAGTTTTACGGCGAATGGAATTTTTCGGCATATAATGCTTACAACAGAAAAAATACGTGGATGCTTACTTTTGAACCCGACAAAAATGATGAAAACACAATGATCGCTTATAAATACTATGTTTTACCTATTGTACCGTCAATATCATATAATTTTCATTTTTAATTTTTTTTAAACGATATGTTAAAGAAAATTTTTTATCTGTTGATTTTAATTGTTTTTGCAATATCTGGTTGCAGAAAACAAATTGATATAAAATTAAAAGACACTTATGTAAGACTGGTTGTTGATGGATTGCTCACCGATGAATACAAACGTCATACAATCAAACTTTCAAAGACAAGCAATTATTTTAAAAACGAACCTCAGCCGATGGCAAGCGGTGCTGTTGTCACAATAAGCGATGGCACATCAACTTATGCTCTTAACGAAACATCCGAAGGCATTTATCAAACAGATTCATTGGCGGGAGTTGTTGGAAAAACATATACTTTGAATATAAAATATAACGGCGAAGATTATTCTGCAAGCTCAATGCTGAAATATGTTGCTCCTATGGATTCAATAACTTTCGGAATTGACCCCTATTTTCACGAAAAAGCCACTATTAATTTGTGGGCACTTGAACCTGCAACACAGGGTGATTATTATATGTGGCTTTATTACATAAACGACACACTGAAATCCGACACATTAAAAAGAATAATGTTTACCGATGACATGATGGTAAACGGAAACTACATACCTAATTTTCCGATTTATTCCTTTATTCCAAAAACAAATGATACCGTCACTCTTGAAATGAGGTCGATAACAAAGGAATATTATGATTTTGTTTATGCCGCATTTCTGGAAGTTTATGCCGGAGACCCTTTCTTTTCAGGTCCCCGCGCAAATGTAAAAGGCAATATTGTAAATCTTACAAATAGAAGTAAAGACGTAATGGGATTTTTCAGCACTTCTGCCATTACCAGAAAGACGAGAGTTTATAAATAGCGCATAAAGACATAAATAGAAGAGCAGAAAGCAAAACCACTTAATAAGAACACACGATACTTGATACTTGATACTTGATATTTGATTACCGATCACCAACTAATTTACTGACGATTTCCCAACTACCCCTTTCTATGCATCAGTACGTAGAAAAACAAAAGATAAAACACAGAAAATGAGAAAACATTAAAAATAAGTATGTATACAAACCCGTAACCGTAAACAAATAAAACTGATAAAAAAAGAAAAACATTATTTAAAACAAATGACTTTATTAATGCTTTGGCGCGTATTAAATTCAGATTTTCAGTTTCATTTTTTTCTACTGAAAACACAATCAGAAAAAAACCAATAAGACACGATGTTAAAATTAATTCGTCGGCAAAGTTCGTTCTGGATATCACAAACATTTTTGTTTCCAGATATGAAGAATATACAGCAAAGACAGGAATGATAAACCTTAAATTGAACCAAACATAAAGTATTCCCAATGCCACTCCTATGAGGACAAGAAACCAACCGATAAATTTATAAGGATAAGGCAATAAAAAGTTTTTCATCTGTTTAAATTTTTGTAATTAATTGTATTTTAGGTTCTCCTAATTTATTCGATTCTGTTATTTTACTTTTTTAGTTACTCTCTCCCACAAAACTCAACCGCACAAGCTGCTAGTGAATATCCATGCATTTCTTCTTTAACATTTACATTGCACTTTTAATCATTCACGGTTTTCGCAAACTTTTTATTTGCATGGACATTTCATTTTTTATAATATTATCTGAGTTAATTATTATTGATAATTATTCTTTGTATAACAGGTAGCGCTTAAACGTTTTTACTTTTCGTTTTTCTTTTTTAGTCATATTTGCGAAAAAACTGTCAGCTCTTGGTTTCCATTCTTCTGCAATGTGCATTGTTTTTTTGGCAAGCTGCTGCATGCTTTCAGGGTTTCGAATATGTGTTGAACAAACACCTTTTGCTTCGGAAAGGCGCTGAAGTGCTTCAGGAACATCCATAATGGGGCAAGGACGATGAGTATTTCCGTCAAATGGTTTTGCCTTTCTGAAATGTCTGAAAAAAGGCGATGCCAATGCTTCACGAAACGATTTATTATGAATATCAGAATCAGCATAATGAAAAAATGCGCATGGTTCCATGTCGCCGTGTGCATTTATATGAACAAATTCGTTGCCTGCGGCAACACAGCCGAATGCCAAGTGTCCTATATTAGCAAAGTCGATGATAGTGTAATCATATTTTTTTCTGTAAGCTTCAACTTTTTGCCTAACTGTATTCCTCTGTTCCGCATTTAAGCATAGTGACAGGTCTGCCCCACTTCCCAGCGGCATATAATTGAACATCCATGCAACCCATGCGCCTTTTTCACGCATATAATCGAGAAATTCATCGCTGCATATTTCCTTATAATTTTTCGAATGATAACAAACCGAAAAACCAAAACCGATATCATGTTTTTTCAAAATGTCCATTGCAGCAATTACCCTATCGAAGGTGCCGGTTCCCCTGCGAAAATCAGTGGCATCCTTAAATCCCTCAATACTTACAAAAGCATTCAGATTTTTCAGAGAAGCCATTTCACCGGCAAAAGCATCATCTATGAGAGTGCCGTTTGTGAACATGGCAAACGGAAAGTTGTTGTGTTTGCGGCATAATTTCAAAATATCGTCTTTCCGCATCATTGGTTCTCCCCCACTGAATATAATTTCGCTAACACCGAGTTTACGCGCATCGGTCAAAACTTCATCAAGTTTATCATATGAAATTTCTTTATTTCTGTCGTAATCGGCAGCCCAGCAGCCGCGGCATTTAAGGTTGCAGGCGGCAGTGGGGTCAATAAGTAAAATCAGCGGAATGGCAATATCATATTTCCACTGAAAATATCTTCTCCTTAACGTCTTATAAACACCATTAATAAAAAGCAAGGAAGATAAACTCCTTGCTTCAAAGAAATAACTCAGACGGTAAACAAATTCCTTATGATGAGGAAATCCGGGTATTTGTTTTTTTTCCCCATTAATGGTTAGATATTTCATTATACCGTTATGATTTAGCGAATGACTCTTAAGGGTTCGACGTACTGTTATAAACAGGGAATGTTGCGACTGTCAGATCGCTGAAAGTTATTTCAAATGTCACTAAACCCCAATGATGATTTGCATAATAAGCTAATTTTGTAATCCCCGTATAGCTTGCCAAATATGTCGGGTCTTCATCAACTCTCATGTATTTAATATACATTCCGCCCCAGTAATAACTATCGGTAGTGTCTTTAACAGCAACTGTCCTGTATTTACTTGTTGAGGTAATTGGGTATTTGTTAGCAACGTTAGAGCTGTATTTAACCAAAATTCCTTTGCCGGGACCCGAACAACATTCAATTCCCTCAACGGTAGATTTAAATTTCATAGTAGTGGTAGAAACAGTATCTCCGCTGATGGTAATTTCAGGAACATTAGATAATAAGTTTTTTATGGTTGTGTTGGTAATAATTGCGCTTCCCGTATATGTAGATACGCCACCGGTTAATGCTGTTACGGAAGCAGTAAACGAACTGACTCCCGCTATGGTTCCGGTTGAAGTGGTTACTGCAGTTCCCACATTACCCATTGGAGATTGTGCTCCGGTAAGAACTATGCTGCCACTGCCAGGTGAAGGCGAAGTGTCGTTGTCACTGGATTTCTTTTTGCAGCTAAATAATAGCGCAATACATAATAACGATAAAACGCTGAGCTTTTTCATAATGTTTATTTTTTTGTTATTAATTATTTACTCTGAATATGTCATTAAATAAGTTCAAAAGATAACTCAAAAATAATAAAAAATTAATGTATTTGCAAACTTTTTAAAACAAAACAACAAAAATTAAATTGCCACAGATTCCCCCTCCGACCACCGATTACTGATTACCGGTTACCAATTACTGGCTGCTCATTGCTTCGGCAACAATTTCCGAAATATCAGCAACTCTTATTATACTTTTTCTGGAAAATGATTTTTTGCATAACGGGCATGAAGTCACTATTGCTTCAGGATTATTTATTGTAAGGCCTTTTAATGTTTCCAGCATTATCGCATCACGCTGCTGGAATTTTATTTGTGTATTGCCAAGACTTCCGCCGCAGCATAGTGAATCTTCTTTATTATCTGCCGATTCTTCAAGTGTTGAAATTTTGTTAAGCAATGCTCTCGGTTCTGAATAAATTTTGTTTCCCCTTCCAAGTTCGCATGGGTCGTGATACGCAAGATGCCTTTTGATTTTGTTTAATTTCAGTATCCTGTGATTTGCAAGCTGAAGCAAATACTGCGTATGATGAAGCACTTCAATGCCGAGAGAATAATCTTCCCTGAACATCTTATAACAAATAGGACAAGAGGTGACAAGTAACTTTGCGCCCGATTCCTTAATTTGTTTTTTATTATACTCCATTAATTTTTTTGCGCCCTCAATATTTCCTGCAATCATAAGCGGTCTGCCGCAACATATTGTTTCGGCAGAATCCATGAACCAGTAATTCACATTTATTTTTTCAAATATTGCAACCATTGATTTTTTTATTGCCGGCGTGAGATGTGTCATGCAACCTGCAAAATAAATAACATCGCATTTTTTTATTTCACTTTCTTTCAGATACTCAAAAGAATTTTCAATGCTTGAAATCTCATTTCTTTTTGCAACTCTGATATTATTTGTATTTATCCCAACAGGGCAATATTCCTGACATCTGCCGCAAAGAAGGCAATTTGCAGCAACATTATTTTCAACTTCATTTTCCCTTATCGACTTAAGAAAATAAACCGATTGAACATTATTGATATCATTTACCGAAGCAAGCTGGCATTTATCAATGCATATACCACACCTCGGACATGAGTTCACTTCTATTTCCGAAAATGACGTAAATTCTCTTTCCGTTTTTATTCCGAAATTTCTGAAATAAATAAGAAGAACTTCTGTGATAATATGCATATATCTTGAAAAAGGAAGAGAGATAAAAAATACGCAAAGAGCCGTTGAATAAGCCCACCATGCAGGATACATCAATACGGAAACGGGAAGAAACAAGTTAAAAAAATGTCCTGCGCTGCCTGTTAAAAAACCACCATTATGATAAACTCCCGAAGTAAAACTCTCGGCAAAAAATCTTAATGGAAAAATACACCATAATGAAATCAGTGCAAATTTATCGAATGGCTTCAGCTTTGTGGTTTTCTTTACTCCAAATAACTTCGAGTAAAATCTTTTCACAAAAGCCAAAGCCACACCTGAAAGGATAACCAACAAAATAAAATCCATTATAAAATTAAAAAATGCCGAATGTTCTTTTCCGACCAGACTATGGTTAAAGAATTTATAAAATATAGGTTCGTAAGGCATATTAAAAGCCCAGTTGCTGTGAATTTTGGCTTCCAGAATTCCGATACTTATTAATAAAAACCATCCGAAAGCGAGAGATGTATGCATATATCCGAGTAGTGGATTTACCCTGAATATTCTTTTGTGTAAAAGGGATTCCATCAATACCTCTTTGGTAGCAATAAAAACTTTCTTAGTGAAAATACCTTTAAGGATCTTTATCTTTTCTTCAACAGAAAATTTCAATATCCAAACCATGTATTTATACAACAATATAGCAAAAAGGGCTATAACTCCCACACAGAAAGGTATTACAAAAGGATCAAAATTCATATTAATTAATAATTAATAATTATTAGTGATGCGTTAAAAAATGTTTAATTATATAAAAGTACAATAAAAACAATATATATAGAACGTTCTTTGATTTTTTGATTTGATTTGTGTGGTAACTTTGCTATAAAACAAAGTTAT
>JAQUPB010000080.1 GCA_029004185.1 Bacteroidales bacterium
GAGCTGCGAGCCTCGAGTAAAAAAATATCAGAATTTATTTTCTGCGAAAAATTAAAAAATATTTAACCGCGAAGACGCAAAGTCGCAAAGCTCTTCAGCAAAACCAAAGAAATTCGTTTAAAAGTATAGCAATTTAACAATTCGGCAATTGAACAATTTAACAATTTATCAGCTAATTCAAGCTTTTTCACTATCTTTGCAATTCTCTAATATTATTGATGACTAGACATGATTAAGTTTGACAGGTTCATTTTAAAAAACGGATTGAAGGTTATTGTTCATAAAGATAAAACAACACCTATAGTTGCAGTTAATATTTTGTATGATGTGGGCGCAAGGGATGAAGACCCGAAACGTACCGGTTTTGCTCATCTTTTTGAACATCTTATGTTTGGCGGTTCGGTGAATATTCCGAGTTATGACGAACCATTGCAAAAATCGGGCGGCGAGAATAATGCTTTTACAAATAATGATATAACAAATTATTACCTGACACTTCCCAAGCAGAACATCGAAACTGCCTTCTGGCTCGAATCGGACAGAATGCTAAGTCTTGCCTTTTCAAAGAAAAGCCTTGATGTTCAACGAAACGTGGTGATGGAAGAATTCAAGCAGAGTTATCTTAATCAACCTTACGGCGATGTATGGCTTTTGCTGAAACCATTGGCATATAAGGTTCATCCATACCAATGGAACACTATAGGGAAAGATTTATCGCATATAAAAAATGCAAAGATGGAAGATGTGAAAGCATTTTTCAAAAAACATTATTGCCCGAGCAACGCGACTATGGTAGTTGGCGGAAATGTTGAAACAAAAGAAATTAAAAAGCTGGCGGAAAAATGGTTTGGCAAAATTCCGGAAGGGAAAAAATATAAAAGAAAGTTACCGAAGGAACCTGAACAGACAAAACCGAGAAAGCTGACCGTAAAACGTGATGTTCCGTATGATGCTATTTATAAAGCATATCATTGTTGCTCCCGCTATGCAGAGGAATTTTATTCAACCGATTTGTTGTCTGATATTCTGTCATCAGGTAATTCTTCGCGTTTATATAAAACTCTTGTTAAAGAAAAAAAGATATTCAGCGAAATAAATGCTTATCTCTCAGGCGATATGGAAGAAGGACTTTTCGTGGTTTCGGGAAAACTTGTCGGTGGCGTGAAAATGGAATATGCTGAAAAACTGATAAAAGATGAATTAAATAAAATTTCAACTGAATTAGTGAAAGAAAAAGAACTTCAGAAAGTGAAAAATAAAATTGAGGCAAATCTTGTATTTTCCGAAATGAATATTCTTGACAAAGCCATGAACCTTGCTTTTTATGAACTTCTCGGAGATGCAAATCTCTTTAATGATGAAATAAAAAAATATTTATCCGTTACAAAAAACAAAATCAGGAAAACTGCGCAGGAGATATTTAAAGAATCAAACTGCTCCACGCTTTATTACTTATCAAAAACAAAAACCAAATGAGAGACGAAAAAGGAAATTCGGGAGAGAAGAAATTCAATCCGAAAAAACGATATGATAAAAAGAAGTTTTTTAAAAGAGATGACAGGAAGCCGTTTAAGAAACGTTATGATTCTGATGAAAGATTTTCGAAAGATAAACCGGAATACGAAAAAAAATCATTCGGTGAAGAAAGAGAAAATTCAGATAATTCTTTCAGGAGGAAATTCGTTCCGAAAAAGAGATATGACGACAAAAACCGAAGAGATGACAGAAAGCCGTTTAAGAAACGCTATGATTCAAAAGAGAGATTTTCTGAAAATAAAACAGGAGAAGAAAAAAAATCATTCGGCGAAGAAAGAGAAAGTTCAGATAATTCTTTCAGAAAGAAATTTGTTCCGAAAAAACGATATGACGACAAAAACAGGGGAGACGACAGGAAAAAGTTTTTTAAAAGAGATGACAGAAAGCCGTTTAAGAAAAGATATGATTCAAGAGAGAGGTTTTCCGAAAATAAAACCGGAGAAGAAAAAAAATCATTCGGTGAAGAAAGAGAAAGCTCAGATAATTCTTTCAGGAAGAAATTCGACCCGGAAAGGAGATTTGAAAACAAAAACCGAAGGGACGAAAGAAAAAGTTTTTTTGAAAGAAAAGACAGGCAGCCATTTAAGAAACGCTATGATTCAAGAGATAAATTTTCGGGAAAAAATCGCGATGACGATAGGAAAAGATTTTCCGACAAAAAAGAAAACGATTTGGTTCGTTTGAACAAATACATTGCGAATGCAGGAATTTGTTCGCGCAGAGAAGCCGACGATCTGATAATTGCAGGAGTGATTGCAGTTAATGATAAAACAATTACCGAACTCGGTTTTAAAATTTCACCAAATGATGTTGTTAAATACAATGGTGTTGCCTTGAAAAAAGAACGCAATGTTTATGTTCTGCTCAATAAGCCGAAAGATTACATAACAACAACCGATGACCCCCAGCAGCGCAATACGGTGATGGAACTTGTAAGGAATGCATGTAAAGAAAGAATTTATCCCGTAGGGAGACTTGACCGCAATACAACGGGATTGCTATTATTCACGAATGATGGTGACCTTGCAGGAAAACTTGCTCACCCCAGTGGCAGGGTTAAGAAAATATACAGCATAGAACTCGATAGGGCTTTGAGACCTCTTGACCTTGAAAAAATAAGAAATGGAATTGAGTTGGAAGAAGGAACTATTAAAGTTGATGAGGTATATATTCAGCATGAATTCGGAAAAAACTTTGTGGGATTGGAAATTCATATAGGATGGAACCGTGTTGTGAGAAGAATTTTCGAAGAACTTGGATATAAAATTTATAAACTCGACCGTATTTATTATGCGGGCTTAACAAAGAAAAACCTTCCCCGCGGCAAATGGCGATTACTGACAAACAATGAAATTTCTTTTTTGAAAATGGGAAGCAAATAAATTAATAATTAATAATTTGTTTGTGGTTTGTAGTTTGTGGTTTGTTGTTAGAATAGAAAGTAATTTTTGTTTATTAAAAATGCCACTAAGACACGAAGACACAATCCCGATAGCTATCGGGACACAAAGAAAAACATAGTGTAACTTTGAGTCCTTGTGCCTTAGTGGCAAAATATTTTTTATAGTTTGGTTTTTTCTACCGATTACCGATTACTGCTTACCGATTACCGGCTCTCATCTCATCAAAAACATTTTTCCGAAATCTTTTGTGAAGAATCTATCTGTGGAAGTGGCATTTTTTTCAATGCTGCTTTGGTTTATTTTTGTAATGACCCTGTAAAGATATACTCCGTTGGCAAGGCGGTCGCCATACTGGTCGGTGCCATTCCAAACATATTCCGTAATGTTTCTGCCAATATGAATTGGTCCCAGCTCATCAACATTTATTTCTTTTACTACTTTTCCCGTTATCGTCATTATCTGAATTTTGAAATAATCGGGTATTTCCGAACCTGTGAGTGTAAATACAAAATGCGTGGCAGTAGAAAAAGGATTAGGCCAATTAAGCACACTTGTTATTGTTGATCTGTTTATTACTTCAAAATTAATTTTATAGTTTATGTCGCCCGACAAATTGCTTGCGGGGTCTTTTGCCTGTACCATCAACTGATAAATTCCGTCTTCGGGAAATGCCGCATTGTATTCTATTTTGCATCTGTTTTCACTTGATGATGCAGGATAAAAGTTCATGACATATTGCCCGTTGCTTTTGAAGTAAACACGCTTTGCATCATCGTCACCCGGGTTTTTCATGAATAACTGGAAAAGAGAAGTATCACTTGGGCTGCTCATTAAACGATAAGGATTTTCGTCTTTAAGATGAATCTGAATCTGCGGTTTTGCCGAAACAATATCGCCGTCTAAAATATGAACGCCGTCGAAAGTGACATCAAGCATTGGATTTATTTTATCGCTTTCGGCAGTGAAATAAATCTGCGCGTAATTATTAAAATGATATTGTTCGGGCTGATGCAATGAATCAATGGGGTTTACTTCAACCCAGAGGCAATTCAATCCTGCCATTCCGAGAGTTGAAAAACTAATGCTGTCGGTTAAAATATCACCTGCAGGATGAGGTCTTAGTTTTTTTGTAATAATAGGATGTATTACTCTGTCTTTATCAACCACCCAGTATTTTATTCTCAAACTGTCGGTAAAATCATATTCGCTGATGTTATGTGTTGCAATTGCAATCTTCACATAATCGCCTTCCTTAACATTTGAGTTGTGAAAATAATAATGAAGCGACGGGTCAATTGCAGTTTCGGGAGCGCCCTCATACATCACCTGCCATCGCTTCATCTGCGATGGCGTTCTGAATGTATCATCCCTCATTACTGCTTTCAGATATAAATATTTATATGCAGTGTCATTCCCTGTTAATTTATAATCTTTATCATATTTGGTTAAAGTTTTTATGAATACTGTATCTGCAGTTGAGCCGGTGTTGGTTCCGTAAATATTTAATTTTATTGAATCTTTAAGTGTGATGTCGCCCGGACTTCTGTTAAAGCGCCAGTGCAGCGAATCCCAGTTTTTGCCCGGTCCTACAATTTCGGATTGAACATATCCTTCGTTCCAGTTTGTGGTAACATTATCATTAAGAGTAATTATATCTGTTGAATTACCTATAACTTCATGGGCAGTACCCGGATGCCCCTTTTGTCCGAAAATAATAAATGGCTGACCGTTATGAATATTATATGCATTATGATTTGCGATTTGTACGCTTCCAATAGAATCAAAAGCAGATAATAAATCAGTATCATACGAATCTATATTGCTGTTTCTATGTGTGAACGCTAAAACCCATGAATCATCGGGAATAATATTATTGATGAAATTTGTTATTGCATTTCTATAAGTCGAACTAGAAGTTCCAAAATCCAAACCATAAGTAGGATAACCATGACATACAAGATTGCCATAAGAACCGGGGATAGAATGCATGCTGCCACCATATGTTATATTTTCTTTTAATAAACTACCAGTGGAGGGATTAAAAACCACAAATTTCATCCCATCTACCACACCGTCATTTTCAGCGCACGACCAATAAGCGCCATCAAAATCCGCATTATTTATTAGGCATTTTTCTAAAATCCAATCGTAATTATATGCGTCTTTATTACCGGTTTGAGCAAAAATCGGAATTAATGAATTTACAAAATCGAATTTTCTTTGCGGTTTGTTGTAAGTTACATATTGATATTTGTCGCTTTTATATTGGAAGAAATGCGCCTGGCTCCAGCCCCGTTTGTTGTTTATTTTCTGGAATGAACTTTCGCGCCAGCTGTAAGGATTAACTGCAGTTGAATCGTAACTCACTCTCCAGAAATACACAACACTGTCGGCGGTATAAGTTAATGTTGGTGTCCACTCAACAACTCCTCCTCCGTGATTTACTACCTGGTGTTGTTTTAAAGGACTGTTAAAAGCATCGGTGGTGTCAATTTCGAAAACATAATTTTTTGCGGCGGCAAAAGGGTCGTCGGTGGTTGCTTTCAATGTTACCGGCAACGATGGCACTATTGCATATTTGTAAGGATAAACAGGCGATATGTTTGCCGATTTAATATTTAAAGTATAAATAATTGTGTTGTCGGTTTCACTGATTTCCGGAATTCTGTTTGTTTCATCAAGAGTAATTTTAAAAGAATTTAATCCTATGCCGCTTGCAACTGTATCAACAGGTATTGTAAACTGTATTGTGTCTTTATAAAGTGTTGCAGGCACATATTTTAAGTAATTCTGATTTGTTGAATTATCGGGAAAAGTCCTTTCCACCCTGACTAAAAATGAATCCTTAACGGCGTGTCCTGTATTTGTTGAAATGATATTAAGAATAAAATTGCTTTCCTGGCTTGTAACTTCGAGCGGGGTTGTGTATACACTCGATTGGTTGAGCATATAATTAGGTTTTATGAAATAATTTATCTTCAGGGCAGGGTCGCCGTGGAGTGTTATTTCAAGGCAGGTGTTTTTTACCAGCTGATTCGGAGTTTGATGCAATTTAATTGTATTCTGAATCTGCTTTCCTATACTTTCGCCATACAACAAAGCGCTTACATTATGGTAAAGTTCTTTGGAGTAATTGTGCATATTATACATAAGCGACAAATATGTTGATGCAAGATATGCGATGACTCCTTTATCTTCTATCAATACGAATTCCTCACTTTTCGTATAAGTATAATCAAATAAATCTCCGGTATAGCATGAGTTTGCAAGCATGAAAGGATATTTGCCGTAATTATTATATTCATTAAAATCACTGATGCACTGGTCGAAGTTGGTTCCGCTGCCGTGTCCGAAGAAGTTCAATATTGAAACTCCGTTATTTATTAAGGTTTTTATTGAATCGGATGTGTTAATCTGAATTGGCGCTGTGGAGTTTTTTAAAAAAGTAAATGTGGTTCCGCCAAAAAAAGTATCTCCCAGCAATTCTTCATAGTCGTGAAGATAAACTGATAGCTGATATTGCTCCCAACCATTCTTTCCCCCTCCGAAATTCATTATTTTTTTCATCCACTCAAAATTATTCGGGTATAACTGTGCACTTGTCTGTTGCGCTTCGTAATCCTGCATTTTTTTCAGGTATATACGCACGTCATTGGGACCTCTTGCGCTTAACCTGCCTGTTGGTATTGCGGGTTTGTATAAGGCATCGCCATCAAGTTTGCTTGTAAATAAAACATCGGAAGGATAATTTCCATATGAAGGAACCAGGTTGGCGGCATAATAACCTGTATTGGTACGAAATGACACCGGTGTCATTCCTACCATTATCTGGAGCCGGTATCCTTTGCCTATTAAAAACAGATATTTTGGGGTTGTATCGAAATTATGTATTGCATAATTGCAGAAATTTCTTATTGCCTGCGGGTGTTTTCCTATGCCGTATGCAAACTGGTCGTATAATTCGGTAACATCGGCAATGAGAACTTTAAAACTGCCTCCTGCTATACTGCTTCTGTAATCGGCATAATCCTGAATGTCGCTTGTTGTCATCAGGGCTTTGCTGGTGACAATCAAATAGTCTTTGCTTTTTGAAGATGCAGAGGTAAAATCAAAAAATGTTCCCGTTCCGTTTACTGGTGAAAGTCTTGTATTGCCGGTATTTGTAATGTTATTTATTTTACCGTATTTCGTAATATAACATTCTTCATTCGGATTAGATGTTTTTTGAATTAAAGCTTTAAGCACTCCGCCTGATTTTTTAACTTTTATGATTTTATGATTCGTTAAGTCGTAAATAAATGCCGAATCTGTTCCAATGTTGAAATTTGTAATATTAAGATATGATTTTTGCTGTGCAACAGGATTGGGAACAGAAAAATGAAATGCATCGGTATTTTCAAAACTGTATGTGTGCGGATAGGTTACGTCAATATACGAAACGGCAGTATATGCCATAAAACCTGAACTTATCGGTGGGATAAGGATAACCGGAATTAATGAAAAACTAAATGATGTATTGCCGTTTGTTAAAGCTGAAGCATTAATTGTAGTATCAATTTTTATGTTTTTATATCCGTCAAAATATCTTTCGGCAGTTACCCCTGCAAAGTCAACCTGAAGATGATGATCGGGGCTTCTTGCGTCATTGGCGGCACCCACAACCATTATTTCAATATTTGCATCAGGAGCGCCGGTTGATGTATAAACATTTGCCGTGCTAATCTGTTTTTGCACCGATGAGCTTAGCGAAAAATCTGCGTCAAACCAGCCCTCTGCCTCATTAAATTCCATGTCGCCATTGTTGTCAGTTGTTCCGTAATGCAAGGTTGAAACATAATCCACATGCCTGTTCTTAAGGCAATACAATGATGGCGTATATCCTGTGTAATTTGTATCGGTTACAATTGTGTCCCGTCTGTTACTTAATGAGCCGGGATTCCATGTGAGATAATAAGCGGCGGTATCATTATACAAACTGTAACTTTTGTTTGCCTGGTTTGCAGGGTTGTCAAAAACTGCGCCATCGAGCCAGCCATCGTTTCCTTTGGCATAAAATTCAATATAATCGGTTGAATTAATTGCTCCGTCATTTTCACCTTTTACATAAATATATTGTTCTTCTCCGTTATGAAAAATCTGAATTTGTCTTGCGTCAATGGCATTACCAAAAAAACCGGCATTAGCCAAAGTAGTAGAATCAATCCTGTAAATTCCTTCAGTAACTATTTTTATGCGGTAATATTTCAGGTCATAATCTATCCACTCATTTCCGTAGGGCTGGGAAAATGCGGTAAGGGAAAGGAAAGTGAAAAATATTGGTAAAAATTTCTTCATAGGCAAATTATAAAATTAAATTGTAATCTTATAATAATATTGATTAATTGCTAAACTGTTTTCAAACAACAAACTACAAACCACAAACTTTTTTAAACTGTTTTATTTTGTTTTATTAAAATTAATTTTCAAAGAAAAAATATTTGAATAGAGTGCGATTGAATTATCACCGACGTCTGTCAGTGCATAATCAATGCAAACCCTGTTTTTAATGCAAATACCAACTCCGATGTTCGGCTGAAAAGTCGTAACCTTTTTATTGGCGTCATCTGTTTCTTTCTGGATATTACCTATGCCTCCTCTTATGAAAATCACTTTTTTAAAAGCAATTTCCAATCCCAGATGAGGGTCAATGCTTATAGGGTCGGATTTTATGAGTACGTTTCTCATTTTGTCGAAGGTCATGTCGAAGTCCATATCAACAATAGTTGAAAAGCTGTTTGATATTTCGAAGTTACGTGCAGCGCTGAATATTAATTTGGGCAGTGTTATTTCGAGGGAGTTTTTTGGTATTTCGTTTCCTGTTTGCTGAAAAACGGCTTTTGTAGCATCATCGAGGGTAAAGCGCCATGCATTGAAAGTTGAAGTAATATCTTTTCCCATAATGCCAAAGTACCAGTTTTCTTTTTGGAATTGCGCGGCGGCATCGAGTCCGAATCCCCAGGCAGTGGCGAAATCACCGGTTTTACGGTGAATTATTTTTGCGTTTGCGCCAATTGTTAATCCTTCAATATTTGTTTTTTTTGCATATGAAAAAATAAAAGCATAGGAAGCATCGGAGAAGGTTGTGATATTATCATAATTTATGTTGCCGTTAGCATCAACCATTTCAATTGTATTCGGTATGTCGTCAATGCCGAATCTTATTATTGAAACGGCAAAGCAGCTGTTTGAGTCAATTCTTGAAGCTACGGAACCATAATCGTATTTGGCAATGTTTGCAAAATATGAAGCGTGCATCAGTCCAACCTGCAGATTTGATTTTATCCTCAGCAAGCCTGCAGGATTCCAGAAACCTGCTGTAACATCGTCAACTATAGCAACATTCGAATTTGACATTCCCAATGCTCTTGCGCCAACTCCGATTGATAAAAATTCATTGCTGTATTTCGGTGCGTGTTGCGCCGAAGCATTAAATAATGCAAAAAGAAATAAACCGATATAAATACTAAGTTTTCTCATTTTGTGTAATATTTTGTTTATTATAAACTTAGTTTTAGCAATAAAATTGTAAAATTAATATAAATATAGTGAAAATATTGATAGTATGCAAGAAAAATTTTATAAGTCTTAATAGTAAATTTATGATTATTAAAAAATAAACTATTGAAATAGTTTCTGACTTCTTTATTTATCGTAGCCCACGACTTAAGTCGTGGGCTACGATAAACCATTATTTTAGCAATCGTTTTAACGATTTATTTCAACTTTACTTGTTTTGCATTAAATATATCAATCTCTTATGAATAAATCATTTTGTTGTTTTTGGTTCTTTTATATTTTTTGATATTGTTGTATCACAACAATATTCTATGTGAATTTTATAGAAACTCCAATAAGACATAAAGAAACTAACTAAAAGCTTTTATGATTTCCTTACAGATAAACTCAGCGGCTTTGCCATCGCCGAAAATATCGGGATATTTGAGTTTTTTTGCGGATTTAAAATATTTATAAGCATTCAGGATATTTTTTTCATTCGCATCAGTAACAATGCATGTGCCGGCTTCAACAAGCTCTTTCCATTCGGTTTCGCTTCGCAGAATTATGCACGGCTTTTTAAGGAAAAAAGATTCTTTCTGCACTCCGCCCGAGTCGGTCATAATTAATTTTGAATGTTTCTCAAGAATGAGCATTTCGAGGAATGAAACGGGTGGAATAATTTTAATGTGTTTGTTGTTTTTAATCGAATCATATATTTCAGCTGAAAGATTTTTCTTCATAAGTTTTGATGTTCGGGGATGAAGCGGAATAATAATATCAATGTTTTCATGTTTTGAAATTTTGTTCATTGCACCGAAAATAGCGCAGAGTCGTTCGGGTATGTCTGTGTTATTGTCACGGTGAATTGTTGCAAGTATGTATTGATTTTGTCTGAGATTATTTTTTTTCAGGATACTTATTTTTTTCTCTGCAACTCCGGCAAAATAAAGAGTGTTGTCGTACATAACATCACCGCAATGAAAAAACTTAGGGTTATCGATTGTAAAAGGCGGTTTGTTATTGGGGTTAAATCCTTCATTTATTAAATTTTTAATTCCCGTAAGAGTAGGGGAGAATAACAATGTAGAGGCATGGTCGCATGTGATGCGGTTTATTTCTTCGGGCATTTTTTTGTTGAATGAACGCAATCCTGCTTCGATATGAACAACAGGAATGTGAAGTTTGGTGGCTGCTACCGCTGATGCAAGAGTTGAATTTGTGTCGCCGTATGTTAAAATGCACTTCGGCTTTTCTTTCAATAAAATTTTCTCTGTTCCCGCGAGCATTGCTGCTGTTTGCTTTCCGTGAGTGTCCGAACCGACATTCAGATTATAACAGGGTTTGGGGATATTCATTTCATCAAAAAAAACCTGCGACATGTTATTGTCATAATGTTGTCCGGTATGAACAACAACTTCATTTATCTTATTTTTGAATTTGTTTCTTATCGCACGGCTTACTGCTGCCGCTTTTATTATCTGAGGTCGTGCTCCGATTATTGTCAGGATTTTAATCATTGCAATTTTTTTTCAAAGATAGGAAAAAGGTTATAAAGTTTATAAAGTTTGTAAAGTTAAAAGTTGGAGTTTGATATTGAACTTTATGAACTTTACAAACCTTTTAACTTTAATTCATCAGAGCATTCCTTCGTCGGCAAAGCTGTAATATCCGGTTTCGCAGATTATGATGTGGTCGAGTAATGAAATGTCAACAAGCTTTGCGGCTTCTTTTAGTTTTTTTGTAATGTTAATGTCTTCGCTGCTTGGTTTTGTATTTCCTGACGGATGGTTGTGGCAAAGTATGATTCCGGATGCAAGATTTTCGACAGCAGCTTTTATCGTTATTTTTATATCAACAATTGTCCCTGCAATACCTCCGGTGCTGAGTTTTTCCTGCTTTATGATTTTATTCGCTTTATTTAAAAGCAACACCCTTAACTCTTCATGCTTGATGTCTGACAATTGAGGTTGAAAATAATTAAACACATCGGCGCTTCCTGTTATTTTATCTTTTATTATTGCTTCAGCTCCTTTTCTCCGGTTGCCGAGTTCGAGCGATGCAATAATACTTATCGCTTTTGCTTCGCCTATTCCTTCAAATTTAATTAAATCTCTTACGCTGAGTTTGGCAAGTTCGCTTAAATTATTGTTTACTGACTTCAGTATTTTTTTTGCAAGGTCAACTGCCGTTTCATTTTTGTTTCCCGAACCGATAAGAATGGCAATTAATTCCGAATCGCTTAATGCCGATTTGCCTTTCATTAAAAGCTTTTCGCGCGGCCTGTCTTCCTCCGCCCACGATTTTATTCCGAGTATTTTTTTTGTATCTTCCATTTAACTGAGTAATGAGCCTCTATGATAGTTCTAGCACATCGGGGTCAAATATAATTATTTGGATTAAATTGAACAATTTGAAAATATAATATTTTTTCACAGTCAGAAAATTTAACTCTTGATTAATATTACATATTAAAAAAAACAGGACTCCCTTATACAGAAAGTCCTGTTTTATTGGTATTACATGAATATTTTTATTTTAAGCCCTTTGCCAGCTTGGTTAATGATGATTTCAGGTTGGCTGCTTTATTCTTATGAATAATTTTTTTCTTTGCAAGTTTGTCAAGCATTGAAGTTATTTTCGGAAGCATTTCTGCTGCTTTGGCTTTGTCGGTTGTTTCTCTCAATGTTTTGATTGCATTTCTTGCAGTTGTTGCCTGATAACGGTTCGAAGTTCTTTTCTTTGCGTTAGTCCTGATTCTCTTTTTTGATGATGGATGATTTGCCATTGTTTTCTAATTTTAAATTTTTAAATCCTAAATCTTAAATCCCAAATCCTAAATTGTAATTGGTGTAGACCTTAGGGGACTAACTTTGAACCATTTTTTGAATGATTTGAAGTTAATTCACTGCTCAATTATATAATTGCAAAGGTAATGAACATATACAATATGAGCAAATATTTTTTTTGTTTTATTTTTTTTCTATAACTTTAGCATAGATTATTTTACAATGTTATTTTCTTTTTTAATTATATTTGTATTATGGAGAATGTAAGGACATTTAACTTAAAATATAATTTTATAATTTTTGTCTTATATTTTTTTTCTTTTAATGGTTTTGCACAATTATCTGTTAATATAAATTCACAAGTTATTTGCAGAGGCAATTCCGCAACGATAGGTGCAACGGCTACAGGAGGAATAGCTCCTTATACATATTCTTGGAATACTGGGAAAACTAATTCGTCAATTATTATTTCTCCAAGTATTACTACTACTTATAATGTTACAGTAAATGATGCAAATTTTGAAACTGCGTCAGCTCAAGCAACTGTTACAGTTAATCCTAAACCGAATGTTATTGTTAATTCGCCATCGATTTGCAGAAGTCAATGTGCCACTATACATGCTTCTGGCGGTACAATTTATAGTTGGAGCACAGGGCAAACAACAGATTCAATAGTTGTATGTCCTTCTTTAACGACTACATACATAGTTACAGGAACAGATATTAATGGGTGTGTAAATACAGCAAAGGCAACTGTTCAAATGAATGCCTTTCCATACCTGAGTGCAGGTGGCGATTTGATATGTATAGGAGAAATTGGTCATGTTAACGTTAGTGGAGCCGACACATATACTTGGAGCAATTCATCAACCGGAAGTTATATTACTGTTTT
>JAQUPB010000081.1 GCA_029004185.1 Bacteroidales bacterium
TCACAAAAAATAATTTATTTTTACATTTATAAAAATAAAACTATATATGGAAAAAAGCATAAAAGGAACAAAAACAGAAAAAAACCTGCTAACAGCATTTGCAGGCGAATCACAGGCAAAAAACCGTTATACATTTTTTGCCAAACAGGCTCAGAAAGAAGGATATGAGCAGATTGCCGCAATATTCATGGAAACAGCGCTGAATGAGGAACAGCATGCTAAAATATTCTTTAAATTCCTGGAAGGAGGCGCAGTTGAAATTACTGCTTCTTATCCTGCCGGAGTTATAGGAACAACAGCTGAAAACCTGAAAGCATCAGCGTCAGGAGAAAATGAAGAGTGGACGCAACTCTATCCCGAATTTGCAAAGATTGCAGAAGAAGAGGGGTTCCCGTTGGTTGCGGCAAAATTCAAAATAATTTCTAAAATTGAAGCCGAACATGAAAAGCGATATCTTAAACTCCTGAAAAATATCGAAACAGGAAAAGTTTTCGAAAAAGAAACTCCGGTTCGCTGGGTATGTCGCAAATGCGGATATGTTCATGAAGGAACAAAAGCACTAAAAGTATGTCCTTCATGCGACCATCCTGAAGCATATTATGAAGTGAAAGCGGAAAATTATTAAAATAGACGGAAGTCAGGAGACTGAAGACCGAAGCAAATATGCTTCCGTCTGCCAAAATGTACAATACTGATTACCGGATACTGATTACTGAATACAAAACAAATAAAAAATGAAAAAAATAATATTGATAATAACGGCATTAGGAGTTTTATTTACTCAATGCGATTTGAAAAAAAAACAAAATCAGAAAACCATGAGCTCAATTTCAGATTCTACAATTGAAAATGTTATAAAAACACTGACTGCTAAGTTCGGTGTAACAGTTAAAAACAGAATTGAAAGAGGAGTGAAGCAGTCGGCTTTCTTCTGGACGCAAAAAGACGGCAGTGAAAAAGATTTTCAGGAATTCTGCATTCAGAATTTTATTGGCAGTGAAAAGGAACTCTTTTCAGTATTTGAAAAATTATCGGCAAATTTTGAAATTCTTTTCGGAAATTATAACAGAATGTCACTTGGATTAAAAAAACCTTTACATCTTGATATAGGCGAAATAACTTCTGTTGACCAGATGTTCGGCGGCTTTGAACCTGCATCACATTTCACCGATGACTTTTTTCAGAATAAAATTGCATTTTATGTCATACTTAATTTTCCATGCTATTCACTGAAAGAAAAAAATACACTTGGTGCAAAATGGACACGCAGGCAATGGGCATATGCAAGAATGGGAGATATGTTCACTTCAAGAGTTCCTGCTGAGTTAATACAGAAAGCTTCGGAAGTTGCGACAAATGCCGACACTTATATTTCGGAATATAATATATTCATGGGCTCGCTTATTGATGATAAAGGGAAATCATTATTTCCTGCAGATATGAAATTGATTTCACACTGGGGGTTGCGTGATGAGTTAAAATCACATTACGCCGATAAAAAAGAAGGACTTGAAAAACAAATGATGATTTATGAAGTAATGAAACATATCATTTATCAGGATATTCCGGATAGTGTTGTAAATAAAAATAATTATAAGTGGAACCCGTTTCAGAATAAAATATACAAAAACGGAAAAGTTGTAAAGTCAAACCCTGAAGCAAATACAAGATACAAGCATTTGTTAAACCGTTATAAAATTGAAAAGGAAATAGATGTTTATCAGCCCGAGTACAGTACATATATAAAAAGAAGTTTTGAGCAATGGCTTGAAATGCCTCAGGAAGATATTGAAAAAGTATTTGTGAATTTTGTTTCATCGCCGCAGGTGAAAAAAGTTGCGGCAATCATAAGCAAACGCCTCGGCAGAAAACTTCAGCCGTTTGATATATGGTATGACGGATTTAAGGCAAGAAGCGGCATATCGGAAGATGAACTTTCGAAAACCACAAAAGAAAAATATCCCAATATTGAAGCATTTCAGAAAGGACTTCCTGAAATACTTGAAAAATTAAATTTCTGCAATGAAATGGCAGAATTTATTTCTTCAAAAGTACAGGTTGACAATGCAAGGGGGGCGGGGCACGCATGGGGTGCTCAGATGAAAGAGGAGAAATCACATTTGCGCACAAGAATTCCGAAAGACGGGATGGATTATAAAGGCTATAATATTTCCTGCCACGAATTCGGACATAATGTCGAACAGACAATTTCGATGCAGAATGTGGATTATTACATGCTAAGCGGAGTTCCAAACACCGCATTCACCGAAGCTCTGGCATTTGCTTTTCAGAAAAGAGACCTTGAACTGCTTGGAATAAAAGAAAATAATCCCGATAAAAAATATCTTCAGTCGCTTGATGAATTCTGGGCTTCATATGAAATAATGGGAGTTTCGCTTGTGGATATGAATGTATGGAAATGGCTTTATGAAAATCCTGAAGCTACACCCGAACAATTGAAAGAAGCTGTTATTAAAATTGCAAAGGAAATATGGAACAAATATTATGCCGACGTTTTTGGAATAAAAGACCAGCCCATACTTGCAGTTTATTCACACATGATTGATGCACCACTTTATTTGTCGGCATATCCGATAGGACATTTAATAGATTTTCAGATCGGAAAACAATTTGAAAAAAGCTGTATCGCCCGCGAAATAGAAAGAATGTTTTCATACGGAAGAACAACACCGAAATACTGGATGATGAATGCTGTCGGAAATGACCTGTCGCCACAACCTATGCTGCAAGCGGTTGATGAGGCATTGAAGTATGTGAAATAAAATTTGGTTTTAAAATATATAATTAAAACAAGGAGGTATTTATGACATCACAAACAGAACAAAACCAGGAATGTTGTCCGAAGTTTGACCCCGTTCCATGGGAAGATAAAACATTCGAATTTAACAACAAAAAATTCATTAAGGATAAGGTATGTACATTTTTCTACATGCCCATGAATTTTGGCAAAGTGATGACACGTCTTAATGAAAAAGTAAAAACAGCTGGCGCAACTATGCCCGATTGGCTTTGCTTATCCGACTGTACATCAAAATGGAATATGGATGTATATCTTGCCGTTGACAAGGAAATACCGGGTGCGGAAAATACTACTCTCAGCGGCAAATTCTTCAGCAAGGCTTATGAAGGATCTTATAAGGATACGGGAAAATGGTGCAAGGACTTTGATGCTGTTGCCAAATCAAAAGGATTAAAAATTAAAAAAATGTTCATGTGGTACACAACCTGTCCTAAATGTGCTAAAAAATACGGAAAGAACTATACCGTTATTTTATCGCAGGTTGAATAAAATACATTGACACATTTTCAAATTATCACATTACTTCAATCCATACATTCTCATTGTAATTCTTTCGGCGGTTCTGTCGGAGAGGAAACGTTTCAGGAACATCAGCATACAGGCGCTTCCGCCTATTGCATATTTTGGATTTGTATTATTTGATTTTATTATTTTAAGTATTAAACGCGAAACAATATCGGGCGAATCGGCTTTGTCCATTTTTTGTTTTACTTTTTCTCTTACTGTCTTGGCAAGATTTTCATAAGGACCGCCTTCTTTATAAATTAATTCCGGAGAAATGGATGTTTTAATATCATTCGGTTCCACATGAACTACCGTTACTCCGAATTGTTTCAACTCCTGCCGCAGGCATAAGGAAAACATCTGAAATGCCGCCTTGGAAGAGCAATACGAAGAATACATCGGAAGAGCAAAACTTCCTGCCATTGAGCCGATGTTTATTATCAGTCCTTTTTTCTTTTCGCGCATTGATGGCAGAAATTGCTTTACCAAATCAATGCTTCCGAAAAAATTAATGTCAAAAATTTTCCTGATGTCTTCGGTTTTTATTTCTTCAACTGCTCCGATCTGTGATTGCCCGGCGTTGTTTATCAGAATATCAATATCACCAACCAGCTCTTTGCATTTGGAAATGCTGTATTTGTCATTCAGATCAAGCGGAATATATTTTGCTCCCGGAATTTTATCGGACAATTGTTCGGGATTACGGCATGAGCCCGTTACTTCAAATCCTTTTTGATTAAGCAGTTCGGCAATGCTTCTGCCTATTCCTTTTGAAATGCCCGTGATGAAAACTTTTTGTTTGTTCATTTTAATAAAATTTATACACAAATTTATTATTAAATTTTAATTTTTAAACTAAATAATATTTCTATAACATTTTTCTACCTTTGCATAATGTTTAAATATAGTCATAAAATTTAATTTAATTGACTATTTACTAATGACCGATTAAGATGGAATACAATTTTAACGAAGTAGAAAAGAAATGGCAGAAATACTGGAGTACTCATAAAACATACAGGGCATTAAATAAATCCGGTAAACCGAAATATTATGTTCTCGATATGTTTCCTTATCCTTCCGGAGCTGGCTTACATGTTGGTCACCCACTTGGTTATATTGCCTCCGATATTTATTCGCGTTATAAAAGGTTAAAGGGATTTAATGTTCTTCATCCTATGGGATATGATGCATACGGTTTACCTGCCGAACAATATGCAATTCAAACCGGACAGCATCCTGCCATTACTACCGAAAAAAATATTGCACGCTACCGCGAACAACTTGATAAATTAGGATTATCATTCGACTGGGAAAGGGAAGTGCGAACCTGTGACCCTGGATATTATAAATGGACACAATGGGTTTTTATTAAACTTTTTAAATCGTGGTATAATAAAAAGACCGATAAAGCCGAACCAATTGAAAATTTAATTAAGGAATTTGAGGCACACGGAAATACCAAAGTTAATGCTGCATGCAGTGAATTGGAAGAATTTTCTGCAGTTGACTGGAAAGCAATGAACGAAAAACAGCAACAGGTAATCCTTATGAATTACCGTTTGGCGTATCTGGCAGATACAATGGTGAATTGGTGTCCTGCTCTCGGAACGGTTTTGGCAAATGATGAAGTTAGCGAAGGAATTTCGGTTCGCGGCGGTCATCCCGTTGAACGAAAATCAATGAAGCAATGGTTGCTGAGAATTACAGCTTATTCCGACAGGTTATTAAAAGGACTTGATGAAATTGAGTGGAGCGATTCAATTAAGGAAGTTCAGCGAAACTGGATAGGCAAATCGGAAGGTGCATTAATGAATTTTAAAATAAAAGGACATAAAGAACTTCTGCCGATTTTTACCACACGACCCGATACTATATTCGGTGTGACTTATATGGCAATTGCTCCGGAGCATGAACTTGTGATGAAAATTACAACTGCTGATAAAAGAGAAGAAGTAAAAAAATATATTATTGAATCAAAAAACCGTTCCGACCGGGAACGAATGGCAGACATAAAAAGAATTACCGGTGAATTTTCAGGAGCCTTTGCAATTCATCCTTTTACAGGAAAAGAAATTCCGGTATGGATTGCCGATTATGTTTTGCTGGGATATGGAACAGGCGCGGTGATGGCTGTTCCGGGACACGACAGCAGGGATTATGCTTTTGCAAAACATTTTAACATTCCCATTGTTGAAGTTATTTCCGGCGGCGATATTTCGCAGGAAGCATACGAAGCAAAGGAAGGCATTGCAGTAAATTCCGATTTCATAAACGGCATGCAGGTGAAGGATGCAATAAAAACTGTAATTGCGCATGTTGAAAAAAATAAAATCGGGGAAAGGCAGATAAATTACCGATTGCGCGATGCAATTTTCAGCCGCCAGAGATATTGGGGAGAGCCATTTCCAATATATTACAAAGATGGAGTTCCTTATACTCTTGATGAAAATGAATTGCCTCTTGTACTTCCCGAAGTGGATAAATATTTACCTACCGAAACAGGCGAACCACCTCTTGCACGTGCCAAAAACTGGCAGACAAAAAACGGCGAACCTCTCGAAACCAATACTATGCCTGGCTTTGCCGGCTCAAGTGCATATTACCTGAGGTACATGGATCCCGAAAATAAAAATGAACTTGTTTCAAAAGAAGCAAATAATTATTGGCAAAATGTAGATTTATACATTGGCGGTAGCGAGCATGCAACAGGACATCTGATTTATTCGCGTTTCTGGAATAAGTTTTTATTCGATTTGGGTTTGGTGTGCAAAGATGAACCGTACAAAAAATTGATTAATCAGGGGATGATACAGGGACGGTCGAACTATGCATATAGAGTAAAGGAAACAAACAAATTTATTTCACATAATTTGAAAAGTAATTATGATTACATATCAGTGCATGTTGATGTAAATATTGTAAAAAATGATATTCTCGATATTGAAGCATTTAAGAAAGTAAGTCCTGATTTAAAAAATGCAGAATTCATTCTAGAAGATGGAAAATATATTTGCGGCTGGGAAGTCGAAAAAATGTCCAAAACATTTTATAATGTAATTAATCCCGATGAGTTAGTTGAAAAATACGGCGCCGATACACTTCGCTTATATGAAATGTTTCTTGGTCCGCTCGAACAGCACAAACCATGGGATACAAATGGAATCGAAGGTGTTTTTAGATTTATAAAAAAACTCTGGCGCCTATATCACGATAAGGAAAACAAGTTTTTTGTATCGGATGAACAGCCCACAAAAGCCGAATTGAAAGTTCTGCACAGGACAATTAAAAAAGTTAAGGAAGATATAGAACGTTTTTCTTTCAATACTTCTGTTAGCAATTTTATGATTTGCGTTAACGAACTTTCGGATTTGAAATGCAATAAAAGAGTGATTTTGCAGGATTTGGCAATTTTGCTTTCGCCTTATGCACCGCATATTGCTGAAGAATTCTGGAATTTACTGGGAAACAAAGAAAGCATAACCTATGCAAAATTTCCTGATTTTAATGAGGAATATCTTGTTGAAAATAATTTTGAATATCCTGTTTCGGTTAACGGAAAACTGCGGTTTAAAATTGAACTTCCGCTGTCATTAACAAATGAAGAAATTGAAAAGGAAGTCCTCGCAAAGGATGAAGCTAAAAAATGGCTCGAAGGCAAACAACCGAAAAAAATTATAATAGTTCAGGGAAAGATTGTGAATATTGTTGTTTAAGATAATTTGAAAATTTGAAAATGTGTCAATTTGAAAATTTTAAAAAATCGGGAATAATATTTTTTTTATTTGCTTTTCTTCTGAAAGCAAATTTTTGCTTTTCTTCTGATATTAATAAAAACAAGAAAGATACTACTCAGAAACTATCAGGGTTTTACATGGGTGTGAGCTTAGGTGGTTATTTTGCAAACAAGAATACGGCAAATTTTTATAACGGTCACGGATTAAATAATCTTAAAGCGGCAATAATTGACAATGGATACACTTATGTGGCAATAAGACAGAAATTAAATAACAAGGATTATTCGGTCGACACAAATTCATTGCCGATGAATATGAAATATGAAACTGCGATAAATATAGGTTTTCATATCAGGAGCGTTTATAAAAATAATTTTTCTGTTTTTATCGAATCGTATTATTCAAAATTAAAAGCGAGCGACTATTTTATAATTCAGGTTGCAGACAATCCCCAGCAGATTTCGCAGCCTGTATTGCGAAAATATCCCATAGTGGGGGTTGAAGAACGTTTTGACTTTAACCTCGGCGTTTCAAAAACTCTTACAAGAAAAAAAGTGAATCCTTATGTGGAACTCGGAGTAAACATGAACAACGTGAAAATACTGAAATCGGAAGTGCAGATTGAGGATTTAACATACAGCATTGTAAATTACAAATATGCATACAACAGCATTAACCAGGGTGGAATTGGATTTGGCATGTTTGGCGGCACAGGACTTGAAATGATTTTTAATAATAAGTTATTTATTAACATAGGTGTTAACTGCTGTTATAAAAAAGTTAATATTATAAATTATAATTATGAATCGCATTTTAATACAATAGTATATATGAAACTTATTTTAAGCGGACTTTTATTCTTGGGGGAAAACGAAAACTAAAAAGTAAAACTAAATAATGCGATGTAATTATCAGGCCAGACACAGTAATACAATTAAAGACGAGAGCCACGAGCTTTGAGCTACGAGAAAAATGGAAATCAACTACAAACCACAAACTACAAACATTTTTTACGAATAATGCAAACTGAATTAATCAAAAACAGGATTTTTATTGTGTATGTTTCCTTATTAACAATATTTTCCTGCAGTAGTCCTCAAAACGAAATAACTTATGTTAAAGCGAAAAAAGTTGTTTCTTCTGAAAACAGATTAAAAAATTACATAAAGTCTTCTTTGGATTTGAATAAGTCGAAATGGCTGGATAGCTTGCTCGAAAGCAATTATGAGAAAAGAGTGTTTAATGGTTCGATTTTAATTGCCGAAAACGGGCATGTTATTTATAAAAATGCTTACGGATATGCACGTTTCAGGACAAAGGAAAAAATAAATACTCAAACTTCTTTTCAGTTAGCATCAGTTTCAAAAATTTTTACGGCAATTGCCGTGATGATGCTTGAAGAACAGAAAAAAATAAAATATGATGACGATATAAAAAAATACATACGCGATTTTCCTTATGACGGAATAACCGTAAGAAACCTCCTGAATCATCGTTCCGGCTTGCAGAATTATATTTACGTTGCCGAAAATTACCGCGACAGAAGCCTCGGTTTTACAAACAACGACATCATGAAAATGTTTGTTGATAATAACATCGAACTTGAATTTAAACCCGGAAGAAGATTCAAATACTGCAATACGAATTATGCGATACTGGCATTGCTGGTTGAGAAAGTTTCGAAACAACCATATGACGAATTTGTGAAGAAAAATATTTTTGATGTTCTAGGAATGAATAATTCTTTTGTTTACAATAAATCGAAATTCGGCTCGGCGAAAAATTATGCTACAGGTTATAGACACATGAAAAGAGGATATAGTGAGGAAATTCACGATTACCTTGACGGCATTGTGGGCGATAAAGGAATTTATTCAACAGTTGAGGATTTGTATAATTTTGATTGTGCTTTGAATACCGATAAACTCGTTAAACAATCAACGCTTAAAGAAGCTTTTTTCCCGGGTAAGAATTCGAAAAAAAACAGTTTCAAGGATTATGGATTCGGCTGGAGGCTGAAATTTGTTGACGGCAAAAAAATAGTTTATCATTTCGGATGGTGGCGCGGTTACAGAACTTATTATCTGAAGATTTTCGAAGAGAATCTTACAATAATTTCACTGAACAACAGAGACAACATATCGATGAATTCTCTTATAACCAAAATAGTTAAATACCTGAAAAACCTTAAGGAAGAACCGGAAATTGATGAAAATAACGATGAAATCAGTGTTTCACGATAAGTTTTCGGGTTAATATCGCATTATTTCCTTCAGCAATTGTACAAAAATAAATCCCTTCAGCAAGTGAAGATGTTTGCAGATTTATTGTTCCTTTTGTACCGGAAATTCTGATTGATTTTATTTCTTTACCAAGAATATCAAGCAAAACAAAAGAAGCATCTTTTAATTCGTTTGGTAATGAATAATTAATTTCAACGAAACTATTTGCAGGATTCGGGTAAAGTTTGAAAGCAGAAATACTGTTTTTAAGTTCATTTATATGGCTCAGGCAGGAAACGTAATGCACGTATACCCCTACAGAATCCAAAGGATTTGAAGCTATATAAAATACATACAATATTGCAGTAGTGCCTACATTTCCATGGGGATAATATTCACCTTCAAAACTAAGAGAGTCTTCAGTATCTGCAGTGATTATTTTTGATGGTGAAACATATGTTGTTGGCGGATAACAAGCTGTCCAGCAAAAAGTGTTTTCCGAACCCGAAAGCAAACTTATTTCAACCTTCTTGACTTTAACGGAAATGGAAGCTAAAGTAATATTTTTTACATGTACTTTAGCGGCTATGTATGCTGTGTCGCCATTTATGCTAACTAATGCGCCGTTTGTCAACGGTCCATCCGGATTCGATAATTCTATGCTTTGCGCCTTGATAAAAGTGAAAACGAAGAATAAAGCAATTACGAAAATAAAATTCTTTATCATAATCGAGTAAATATACTTCAAAGATAGGGAAAAAATAAAATTAATGCAAAATTGTTTAATTGTTGAATTGCTAAATTGTTTTTTTATTTAAACAATAGCGCAAGTTTAAACTAATTACTCTTTGCCCTCTGCACTTTGCCCTTTGCCCTTTGCTCTCCGCCCTGAGCTTTTAATAATGACATATGACAAATAACTTTTTTAACTACAAACCACAAACATTTTAAACCGCAAACTAATTTGAAATATTTGTTTAAATTTGAAGTTGCATTTAAATTACAGTTATGAGCAAAAAATATTATGAGCTTTTAATATTTATTTCTTTAATAGCTGCTTTGTATTTTGGTTTGGGCTTCGGGAAAGTTCTGTTCATGCGGCCCCAGGGATTGCACCAGTGGGCACAATGCGACAGGGCATCAATTGCAAGAAATTTTGCAGAAGAGGATTTGAATATTTTCAAACCGCGTGTTCACATGACTAATGAAGGCAGCGGAATTACAGGCTGCGAGTTCCCCTTTATGAATTTTCTTGCTGCAGTATTTTATAAAATATTCGGATTTAATGAATTCTGGTATCGCTTTTTAATGCTCGTTGCAATTACTGCAGGTGTTTATTTTGCGATGCTCCTGGCAAAAAATTATTTAAGAAGTTTCTGGCTCGCAATTGTAATTGCCGTTCAATGGTACAACTCCCCGACGCTGGCTTACTACTCTCCAAACTTTATTCCCGATACTGCAAGTCTTGGTTTCACAATGATTGCATGGTTTTTTATTTTCAAATACATCAAATCATTAAGGAAAAAAGATTTGTACTTCTGGGGAGTATTTTTGCTTCTTGCTTCGTTGATTAAAATTACTTCTTTGCTTAGTGTTATGGCAGTTGCCATTTTGTTATTGCTTGATAAATTCAATTTCTTTGAAAATAGAAAGTTTGAAAACAGGAAAACAGTTGTCCTGTTAATTTCAGGGATTTTTATTTTAACATTCGCCTGGTACGCATATGCAAGCTGGCTGAACAAAGTAAATAACATGTCGGTGTTCTTAATGTCAAATAAAACATTTGGCAATAAAACCGAATTAATTCAAATGCTGTCGGGCACAAATTATTTGTGGGTGAAATTTTATTATAACAATTACTACTATTATTTTATTGCAGCATCGGCAGTGTTTTTGATTTTTAATTTTAAGAAGATTGACAAAATTTTGTTGGTTGTTTTCGTGAGTTTGTTCGTTGGAGGTATAGTTTTCTTTTTCTTAATGCTTGCTCAGTTCGCTGTTCACGATTATTATATCATAACACTACTTCCTTTGGTTTTCTTCTATTTGCTGATGCTTGCAGACGTTGTTATGAAATATGAAAAAAAGAGTGTTGTGAGAATTATTTCTGTGACGGTTATTGTTTTTATGCTTTTTCAGACTTCAATATTTTCAATAAATCATCAGAAATACAGGTATAATAACTGGATGTTTAAATCGGAGAAAAATTATTCTGCATATTTTAATCTGGAAAAACATTTGCGTAGAGCGGGCTTAAAAAGAGAAGATAAGGTTGTTTCGATATATGATAATAGTCCTGATGTGTCGTTGTACCTTATGAATCAAAAGGGATGGAGAATAAATGAAAATGAAATTGATGAAAACATAAAGAAAGCATTAAACAATTGCAAATACGCAATAGTAAATGATACAAACTTTTTTAGCAATAAACCGCAATTAAAAAAATATTTTTTATTTCCTGCAGATACTTTTAAAAACCTTAAAATTTATAAGTTAATTAACAAATGAAACGTTTGTTTGTTGCAATAAAAATAGAGTTAAGCAAGGAATTACTTGATTTTATTTCAAATCTGAAAAACAAATCCTCTGAGTTTGCGATAGTAAAATGGGTAGAAACGAATAACATTCATATTACTTTAAAATTTCTCGGAAATACCGATGAGGGAAAAATTCCTGAGATCGAAAATGCTTTTAAGAGTATTTCCTTAAATCACAAATCATTTTATCTGGAAATAGAAAAGTTCGGAGCATTCAGAAGTTTCAGCAAACCCGAAATTTTATGGCTGGGAATAAAAAATAATCTGCAAATTACTCTTTTAGCAGAAGAAATTGATAATTCGCTTAACGCTTTGGGATTTGATAAGGAAAACCGGAAATTCAAAGCACACATTACAATAGGCAGAGTGAAAAAAATAAATGACAGAAATTTATTCTGCGCATTATTGCTGGAGCAGGAACAAAATTTATTGCAAAAAATAAAAATTAATGAGTTTCATTTGTTTGAAAGCATTCTCAAACCAGATGGACCTGTTTATAATGTTTTGAGGAGTTTTGAATTAAAAAAATAAATATGCCACAGATTCACAGATTAAAAATTGCTTCTTTTCTAATCTGTGAATCTGTGGCTAATTTTTCTCAATATCAAAAAATCCGTATATTTGCAGAAATACAATATGCAGTATGCGGATGTGGCGTAATTGGTAGCCGCGCAAGACTTAGGATCTTGTGTCTATGACGTGGGGGTTCGAGTCCCTTCATCCGCACAAATTTTAAAATAAAATATCAAAGATGAATATCACAAGAGAAAATGTTGACGAACTTAATGCTACACTTAAAGTACAGGTTGCAAAAGAAGATTATGTCGAAAAAGTTGACAAACAACTTAAAGAACTTCAGAGAAAAATGAGTATGCCTGGTTTCAGGCCGGGACATGTACCTCCGGGAATGGTTAAGAAAATGTATGGTAAATCCGTTGTTCTCGAGGAAGTTAACAAAGCCGCTTACGACTCTATTCAAAATTATCTGAAAGAAAATAATATTGATATACTCGGCAGTCCCTTGCCTAATGCCGAAAAAACAAAACCAATAGATCTTGAAAATGCAGGCGATTATGAATTTTATTATGATTTGGGCATTAAACCTAAAGTAAACATTGACTTTTCGAAAATTGAAGTTCCTCATTACAAAATAACAATTGACGAAAACGTTATCGGTAAACAAATAGAACGTTATTGCAAAACGTACTCTGAAAGAACAAATCCCGAAACTTCAGGAAATGATGATGTTTTATCGGGTGAATTTGCGGAATTGAACGGTGACGGAAACATAAAGGAAAACGGCATAAAGAACG
>JAQUPB010000082.1 GCA_029004185.1 Bacteroidales bacterium
TAAAAGGCATAGTGAATTATTTTCTGACAAACGAAGAATTGAAAAATATTTTTTTGATTGGTCCTGATAAAGACGGAGCAATGCTCGAAGGAAGCAAGGATTTTGCAAAGAAATTCATGAATAAATACAATATTCCAACTGCAAAACATAAGAGTTTTCAGAAGGAAAATATAAAAGAAGCATATGAATTTCTCGAAAATTTAAGACCGCCTTATGTTATAAAAGCCGATGGACTTGCCGCAGGCAAAGGTGTTGTAATTGTTGATGATATTAATGAAGCAAAAAATGAGCTGAATGAGATGTTGTTGAAATCAAAATTCAGTGAAGCCGGCAAGACAGTTGTTATAGAAGAATTTTTAAAAGGCATTGAGCTTTCGGTTTTTGTTCTGACTGATGGGAATTCATACAAAATTTTACCCGAAGCTAAAGATTACAAAAGAATTGGTGAAGGAGATACAGGGCTGAATACAGGTGGAATGGGAGCAGTGTCGCCGGTGCTTTTTGCAGATGAAAAATTCATGAAGATAATTGAACAAAAAATAATAAAACCAACTATTGACGGATTAAAAAATGAAAAAATAAAATACAAAGGTTTTATATTTTTCGGTTTGATTAATGTTGAAGGAAATCCTTATGTCATTGAATACAACTGCCGCATGGGCGATCCTGAAGCCGAAGTTGTAATTCCAAGAATTAAAAGCGATTTGCTCGAACTCTTTTCAAATGTTGCATGTGAAACTTTAAATAAAGTCGAATTGGTATTTGAAGAAAAAGCAGCAGCGACTGTAATGCTCGTTTCAAAAGGTTATCCCGGTTCTTATGAAAAAAATAAAATAATTTCTTGTCTGGAGAAAGTTGCAGGAAGTATTGTTTTTCATGCAGGAACAAAATCAAATGAAAATAACATTTTAACAAACGGAGGAAGAGTTATTAGCGTTACTTCAATGGATAAAGACATAAAATCAGCACTGAAAAAATCGTATATAAATGCTGAAGTAATAGATTTTGAAGGAAAATATTACCGCAAAGATATTGGAAGAGAATTTTTCTAATAATTCACAATACCATTTCTAATAATGAACCGCTATCATTATTATTAATTTATTTTTTATTTATGTTTGATTGATAATAAAACTTATTTATAACAAATTTGTTTTTATCAGAATATTGGATTTAATATTGTTCGACCCCAGCCGGGGTCGTATGTTGGTAGAATATATCAACGCTACCAACATTTGACCCCTTATGGGTCAAACATAATAATTCAAATTGTATTATGCATATTTGAAATTTGACATTATTGGTGGCGATTAATTATTAAACGGTATTTCAAACAAATTATATGCTTACTTCTTTTGGTGTTCTCTAAAGTAATAGCCAAGCGTTATTCCCCAATAATCACCACGATTTTTGAATTTGTGAGTATATGCTTTGTTGTTTATATTATAATTTACTGTAGTGCTTGCTATATCTTTTGTTCCTTTATTAAAAACCAATCCGACCTGAATCATTCCCCCGTTTTTCAGCGTTCTTTCAATGCCTAACATAAGTTGCCCTGTGAGTGATATTGAATTTCCCGAATTAATTGTTTGATTTAAATAAAGTGCAGAAGAAGAAGTTGCTGTTTCATCGCTTAATTCAGCATTTACCGTTTTCGCAGAAGAGTCTGTCCTTGAAAGTACTGATATTCCCGCTCCAATATAAAAGCGCGAGTTTTTGCAATTTGGCTTAAAGTCATAAAATGCCGTTAATGGAATTTGTGCTATGCCCAAGCCGGCATTGTTCACTGCATATTGAGATTGTTTGTTCAGCAAAGAATAATCCTTTGCCATAGAGAATGAAAATCCCAATTCTCCGAAAGTAAGACCTGATTGAAAACTCCAATGCTCATTGCAAAAATATCTCCATGTAAGATCCAATGCACCTGAATTAAAATTACGTTGTTCGAATATGGCATTTGCATCCCCTGAACCTCCCGAATAATTGGAGGGATTATCAATTGAAGTAAGGTGAATTCCTATTCTCCACGAGTTTGATGTTTGCGAAAACGACACCGAAGCAATAGCAACGATGGCGATAATGAAGATGATCTTTTTCATGGCTGTTTTTTTTGGTTATTATCTATATATTTAAATATAATTTCGAGTTTTTTATACCTTATATATAATAATACACTTTAAATTAGTTTTACCCTGATAAGAATTTATATTTTTTTAATATTTTTTTTGAGCGGTAATTTTAATGAAAATTATTTTTCTTAAAATCAACCCCTGTCGAAGAATATGTTTTTAGCTGTAGCACTTAAAGGCAACCCATAAGCAATTTTTACGCCATCACCCATAAGTTTTAATTCCATTGCTGCCTGACCGACAGTGTACATAATTCTGTTATCAACTTTATAGTTCATTGCAGTGCTTACAGCTGAGCCGATGGCAATTCCCAAATCACCGGTATTGAAGACACAAGGATTATCCGGGTGTTTGTCTTTTTCATCACAGTTTTTAAATCCGCACATTCCGCATTTTTTTAATCCTGTGGATTTGATTTTTGTTCCGAAAAGAAGCAATATTTCGCAATCAGAAATATTTTTTGCATCACGGGTGAATATGGGATGCTCGCATTTTGTACCGATTTCAATCATTTTATCGGCAAGTCTTTTTATGTCTTCTTTTTCAACTATTGCCATTACTGTATTATCAATACCTCTTCCTTTCGGTGCTGTTCTTGCAGCAATAAGAATATTTCCTGCAATATTCTTTAATGCATTTGTTCTTATTGTTTCTTCGAATTTTATTGCCATAATAAAAAAGTTAAATGTTAATCGTTAATATCTGCCTGCGGCAGGCAGGGTTAGTTGTATAAAATGTTTATTTATTGAAAAGTTAAACTTTTAATTTTTTTAAGATAATTTGTATACTTTGTTTGAAGGAAGAGTGAATTTAAAGGAAGATCCTTTATTTTCTTCGCTTTCGACCCATATTTTACCTTTATTCTTTAAAACAAATTCTTTGCAAAGTATAAGTCCCATGCCGCTTCCCTTTTCGTCTTCGGTGCCGTAATCGCTGTGATGACCAATTTCAAATAAATTTTTAATGCTGTTTTTCTTTATCCCTATTCCGCTATCATCAACAGATATAAGCACATCATTGTCTTTACTTTCAGTTATTATTTTAATAACACCACCGTTATGTGTGAATTTTATGGCATTAGAAACCAGATTTCTCAGCACCGTATCAACCATGTAATAATCGGCAAACACTACAATTTTATCATCAGCATTGTACATAAGGTTGATATTCTTGTTTTTTGCACTTTGACCTAAGAGATCAATATTACTTTTTATGATTTTGGAAATTTTTATCTCCTCGGGTTTAAAATCCAGTCTGTTTGTCTGCATTTTCGACCAAAGCAGAAGGTTCTCGAGAAGATTGTTTATTCTGTGTGCTACTTTATTTAACTGTTCGGTAAGTTCAAGTATTTCTTCTTTTGACATTTTATCAAGATCTCTTCTCATAATTCTTGCAAAGCTTATGATTGAGGCGAAAGGATTTCTTAAATCGTGTGAAATTATTGAAAAGAATTTGTCCTTTCTTTCATTTATTTCTCTCAGATTTTCTTCTGATTCGAGCAGTTTGTCATTTAATTCTTTTAGAAATTCCTTTTGTTTTATTAATTTTTCATTTGTTTCAAGTAATTTTTCATTTGTTCTGGCTATACTTTCCTTTTGTTCTTTCAGCAACTTATTTGAACGTTTGTTTATTCTGTAGAAATTATAACTTAAAACCAGCAAAACAAGCGCGGCAATGAATCCGACAAGAAAAAGATTTCTGTATGCAGTTTGCTTCTCAATATTTACTTTGCTGAGTTCATTATTTGACTTCAGAAGTTGATTTTCTTTTTCGAGATTTTCGGTTTCGAAAATTATCTGCATTTTAGTGATTTGTTCCAACTTCTCTTTGTTTAAGATTGAATCAAGAAGATTTCCGTATAAGATTTTATAATGATATGCGTTTTTAAAATCACCGGTTGCAGAATAAATGTCGGCAATGTTATTATATGAAATTAATTTTTGTGAAATATTATTTATTTGTTTTGAGAATTTCAATGATTGCATGAAATATTCAAGGCATATATCATATTTTCCTGTGCTTTTGAAGACTTCGCCTATGTTATTAAGATTTTCTGCTTTACCGCTGATGTCGTTTATTTGTTCATTTATTGTCAGGGATTTTTTGAAGAATTTAAGAGCATTTGCATAATTATTTTGCAGTAAATACACATTACCGATATTAGTATAAATAACAGAAATATTTTTTAAATCATTTTTTGATTCAAATATTTTAAGTGCTTTTGACAAATATTTAAGTGCATCATTATATTCTCCGATGTCCTTATAAACAGAACCAATATTATTGTATGTCTTTGCTTGCCCAAGTGTGTCTTTTATTTCTTCATATATTTTTAATGCCTTATTGTATAATTCAATTGATTTACTGTAATTTTTCAGATTAATGTTTATTACACCCAGCAAATAGTACGAAAAGGCTGTGTTTTCTGTATTGTTTATGTATTGAAGTTTCTGAATAGAGTTATAAATATATTTTAAAGCTTTGTTGTAATTTCCCCCTGAAGAATTGATGAGTCCAAGGTTTTGCATTGCTATTGCTTCACCAAGCCTGTATTTTAGTTTCGAAGATAATAACAGTGCTTCTTTTGCATAGCTTAACGATTTTTTTAAATCAAAAGATGAATATTCATATGATAATGTGTTTAATAATTTAATCCTGCCGGTATCCTTGGAATTCTTCAGCAAGGTTTCAAGGCTGTCAGTTTTATTTCCTGCGGTTGTTGTATTTGAATAAAAGATGCCGGTAAATAATAGCAATAAAAAAAATACATTTTTCATCATCACCATATATCTTAAAAACGTAGTCAATTTATAAAAATTAAATGAAAATAAAATTATTTATTTTTTTTAATTGATGAAATACTTTTATTGTTAACTACAGGTTTGATTTTGAATAAATCGTACTCAAGCATTAATGCGTTGAAAAGTTCATTTCCGATTATTTCCTGCCCTTTGCTTGAGAAATGTCCGTCTTTTGAAGCAAGTCGCTTCGAAACCCATGTCAGTATGGAGTTACTCCCTCCCATAATTTCAAATAAATCCAGGAATGCACAACCTGCTTTTATTGCTGCATTTTTTTGAGCATCGCGGATTTTCGGCAGATAAGGATAAGACATATCTTCGCCATTAATTGTAGTTGCCATGTCGCCGGCACCTATAACCAGAATGCTTGCGTCTTTTGCTGCCTTCCTGAATTTCATAAAAAGACTGTAATATACCGATTCAAGCCATTCACACTGTTTGTCGGTATATATATAAGGAACAACATTCGCCCCGAATTGAAAAATAATGAGTTTTGTATTCAGCATTTCAATTTGACGGGCAAGATAATCGGAATTTATCAAAAGTAATCCATCGCCCGAATGACCTCGTATTGCATAGTTATCCACCTGTACCCCGTTTTTGCTGTCAATAAGCAATCCATAAAAATCGGGACTGTTGCCGCATACAAATTCAAGACGAAAATTCTGCAGATACAAAGGCAGCTTGAGTTTCTGAATGTTTATTGATTCGGACGTTTTTAATGTATCGGTATAAATTTTTTCCCTGGTGGAATTATTGTAAACGTTTACGATGCAATCTTCCAGTGAATGTCCGTACATCAGCGAAATATTCTGGTAATTAACATAACCCGCAAGATTCAAATCAATAATAGCATTAGGAAAAATTTTATAATTTTTCAAACCGATTGAATCGGCAATGTTTGCGATAATGCTGTCATTGTTCAGGACATATTTTCTGAATTTAAATACTGTGCCGGACAAACCATAATAACTGTTATAAAATCTATGATGGAATACTGTATATCTCATCCAGTTTTCGCTGTTATTCATTGTGAGATTAACATTTTTTGCAATGTCCATGAAAGGAACAAAACCTATGCCGGAGCCGCCAAACTTCTGCTGAAACCGTTTTCTCAGGTAATAGCTTATCCTGTCACCTTCAAGTTGCGAATCACCGTAGTGTGCAATCCTGATTATCGAAGTATCTTTTCTGTTTGATAAAGAATTAAAAAAAGCATCAAGCGGACCTATTTTATTTACTTCGGGATTAATTAAAAAATCATTTCTTAAATTTACACCAAGATAAGCAAGCAATAATTTTTTTAGTAGTTTCTGCGGTTTCGAAAAATCATTCGTGAGATAATTATTTATAATGTCTTTAATTATTCTCGTATTCTCAACAGAATCTTTGGTTAAATGTTTATTTAGTATTTCCCGGGCTAATTTTTCAACTTTCAACGAATCAACCGGGAGTTTTGAAATTAAATTTATGATATCCTTTTCATTTTTTGATGTATCGGTTTGCAGATATGTGCTGACAATCCTATCTGCGACTTTATTTTCCTTTTTCTTTTCAAAATTAAAGATGTCATCAATTGACAAAAATTTAAATTTGAAATTTCTGTTAAAAAATGAAACGTTTATTTCGGGAAATATTGAAGAATAAATCAGGAGTACAATCTGTACCGTTACAATAATTGCAAAAATTTTCAAAACATTATTTTTCATTGTGCTTAACGAAACCTTTATATTTTTGAACTTATGCTTTGAATCAAATCACCTACATTTTTCATCGCTATCAGTTCTTTCAGTTTGAATTTAATCCGGAATTCACTTTCAATTGTGGAAATCAAAATCAGATGACTCAATGAATCCCATTTTTCAACGTCTTTTGCTGCCATTTCGTTGGTAACCTTGATACCAGGGTCTTTAAAAACCTTTCTGAATATCTGATTTAACTTATTTGTTACAATATCTTCGTTCATAAATTTGATTTTATATCCTTAAAATAATCGTATGATGTATGAGGTACGACGTAAGATGAAAAAAATTATCTCATACTTCATACCTCGTACTTCGGAGTTTTACATTCCATCAAAATCATCCTATTTGACGGCAATATACTAAGTATTTCGGTATTATCCGAAAATTTTTCCTTCACTATTTCAAATCCTATTTTTTTGTATGCTTTGTATGCATTGTCATTTGTTTTTGCCAGAATAATCTGAACTTTTTTAAATGAAGAATTTTTGCCGGAATGTTTTTTAACATGTTCTTTTATCAGTTTATTGCAAATTCCCATTCCCCTGAATTCATTTTCAACATAAACGGATTCTATTTGCAGACAACTTTTTTCGCGCTCAATATGTATGTTTTCAAGGAAGCCGAAAGTAGCGGCGGCATTGTCGCACCTCTCTTTTCCCAAGTAGTGGAATAAAATATTTGCTTTTATGATTTTACTCTGAACTTCATTTTCACATTCAATCCAAGAACATATTGCTCCTGCATATTTCTCATTAACTTCAGCAATGAGAAAACCGGAAATGCAGAGTTCCTGCCCTTCTATGTCTTCAAGAAGAATCTCTTTAAGAATATTTTTAAGCTCAGTTTCATTTACCTTAAAAATATTGCAGTAACTTATTTTATCTGTTCCGCTCTTTTCGGCTTCAATAATGGCTTTTATAAGAAAATCAATGTCCTTTTCTTCAGCCCGACGGATTGTTATTTTTTCTTTCATCTTTTATTTTCGTGGGTTTTGGTGATTTGGTGTTTTGGTGGCAAAAAAATATCAGCCACCAAAGCACAAAAAAACAAAATTACACCAAACAATAATTTTTTAACATTTTAATTTTTAATATTTATAACCATTATTGTCCGGTTAAATTTTGTTTATATTATAATTTCGTGCCTATGGCACTTTAATAAATTTGAATTTGCTTGTTCTACCATAATATCGTACCTACGATACTTTTTTTAGCCTCGTAGAGGCGGCATTTTGGTAGAAACAAAGCAAATCAGAAAAAGAAGCCCCGTAGGTGGCGATATTATATCAACACATTGAAAACAAAACATTACAACATTTAATAAATTATTTTTACAGGACATTTCTGATTTATAATTTTGAACTCATGACAATTTAATTAATTCCAATAATGCTTTCCTGTTTATTTTTCCGTTAGATGTTAACGGAAAAACCGGTATTGATGAAATATCAACAGGAAGCATGTATTGCGGAATTTTTAATTTAAGATATTCATGAATTTTATTTGCATCGTCTTGATAATTTTCCACAAATAAATATATTTCAGTATTTCCGAATTTGTTAACAAGAGGAATTGCGGCGACATTTGCCAATCCTGTTATTTGTCGCACATGATGTTCTATTTCGCTTAATTCAACACGAAATCCCTGAACTTTTATCTGGTTATCCAGTCTTCCGCAATAAGCAAAATCACCGCCTTCATCAATAAAACAAATATCACCGGTTCTGTAAAAGAGTTTTTCTTTATTATTTAATTTAAAGAATGATTCTTTATTTTTTTCGATATCTTTCCAGTAACCTTCTGTGAGCTGGTTTCCGGAAAGACACAATTCTCCTTTTTCACCATCCGGAAGAATCTTTAAATTTTCATCAACAATAATTGCAGAAACATTATTCATTGGTTTTCCTATGCTGACAATTCCGTTGAAAGATTTCTTTTCTGAATATTTTTTATTCCAGTTGTAAGTAAGGCAGAAAATAGTTGCTTCGGTCGGACCATAAACATTTTGTATTAATGCATTGGGAACGCATTCCGACCATTCTCCTGCAATATCATCATATAATGCTTCGCCGCAAAAAAGAGAATATCTGAGTTTCTCGAGCTTTATATCATTAAAATAAGGACGTAGAAATGACAGAATTGAAGGAACCATCAGCGCAAAAGTTATTTCATGCGTTTCCATTATATCATAAACACCCGTATATTTTATTACGTTTGATGGAACAGGATAAACACATGCACCAATGCAAAGCGGAATAACATAACTCATAATTGACAAGTCAAATGTCAAATCGAACATTTGTAAAAACCCGTCATTCTGATTAATTTTATAATCCAGTAAAAAAAATGAATCAACAAATGAATCAAGCGCTTTTCTTGTAATCGGTACACCTTTTGGTATTCCTGTGCTTCCTGAAGTAAATAACAAATACGCTGATTCGTTATCTGAAATATCTGAAATAACGAGCGGCTGTATTTTGTTTTCAATTTTACTTGTGTCTGATATTTTTAAGGTTTTTAACTTTTTATGGTTTTCTAATTCAGGAATTCTTTCGCTTGTAAGTATTATTTTTATTCCGGCTTGTTCAATAATGTTTATATTTCTGTCAATGGGATTATCCGGATTTATGGGAACATATGCATTTCCGGAAAATAATATGGCAAAAATCGAGGAATATGTGTAAATATCATCGTTAATAATTATACCTATTAAATTTCCTTTTTTGGTTTCTTCTTTTTCAATTAAATCTTTTATGTTACTTACGAGATATGAGAATTCTTTATAAGTATAAAATTTGTCGTTAATAAAAAAAGCATTTCTTTCAGGAAATTTTTCGCATGAATTTTTTATTTTTTCGAGTGTTTTCAAAATAATATTATTGAAATTTTTATGGATACAAACTTAAAGAATTTTTAGTTTGAATAAAAATAAAACGCCACAGATTCACAGATTAAAAATTATTCTTTTTGTAATCTGTGAATCTGTGGCGGATTTGATTTACTTCACTTCACACTAACAAATATTCTATTATCAGCCCCCGATTCTTTTCTTTTCATTTTCATAAAAGAACTTTGCAGATAAATACTCCCTGTTCATTCGTGCAATGTTCGAAACGGAAACTTCTTTGGGGCATTCAATTTCACAGGCATAAGTATTTGTACAGTTGCCAAAACCGAGTTTGTCCATTTCTGCAACCATTTTCTGAACCCTTTCTTTTGCTTCAACTTTTCCCTGCGGCAATAATGCAAGATGAGATACTTTTGCAGCAGCAAAAAGCATCACCGATGCATTTTTGCAGGAAGCAACGCAGGCGCCGCAGCCAATGCAGGCAGCAGCATCCATAGATAAGTCGGAATTGTGTTTGCTTACAGGAATTGAGTTGGCGTCAGGAGCACCGCCTGTATTCATTGATATGTAGCCGCCTGCCTGAATAATCATATCAAGAGCAGTTCTGTCAACCACCAAATCGTTCATCACCGGAAATGCCTTTGCGCGCCATGGTTCAACAACTATTGTATCGCCGTCTTTAAACGAACGCATGTGCAGCTGGCATGTAGTAATTCCTTTTCCGGGACCATGTGGTCTGCCGTTTATGTATAATCCGCACATTCCGCAAATGCCTTCGCGGCAATCGTGGTCGAAAGTTACAGGACATTTGTCAAATGCAACTGAATCCTGATTTTCAATTATTAGTTTTTCATTCAACTGGTCAAGCATTTCGAGGAATGAACATTCAGGTGAAATGTTTTCCATCTTGTAGGTTATAAACTTACCTCTTGATTTTGTGTCTTTCTGTCGCCAGATTTTTAAAGTTATATTCATGGTATTATTAATATGAAAACTTAAATATATAAGGGAAAATATATTTCAAATATAGTAAAATTTTATTATGACAATATTTTTTATTTTTTTTGAAAAAACATTATTTTTGTATAAAACTAAAAACCAAAAAATTATGAGACGTTTACTTCTGTTTTCAACACTATTTTTTTTAATAGCGCTAAGCGTTTTTTCGCAAAACAGTTGGCAGACAAGCATTGACAAAATAAATAATCTTTGCAAACTTCATGACCCTTACGTAAGGATTTTCTTTTATAATGGTGAAACTAACGTTTTGAAATGGGTAACACAAGACGGAGATATAACCACTCAGGTTGATTTAAGGCTTGTAAGTGTTGAAGCTGACGAGGAAACCCCGCATGTTACTTTCAAATGTCTGGATGACTCAAAATGTATTGATTGCACATATGGGGGGCCTACAAAAATCACGACTGTTACAATAAATAATAAAACTGCGGCAAAAGAAATTGTTGCGGAAATAAAAAAAATTGCTTCTTTAAAAAGTAATAAAACATCGGACCAAACCGTGAGTAAATGTATAGCAGGCGACTGTGAAGAGGGAAGCGGAACTTATGTATGGGGAAGCAGCAGCGAGTATGCAGGCGACAAGTATGTAGGTGAATGGAAAAACGGAAAAATGGACGGATATGGCACATATTATCATGCAAACGGAGATAAATATGTTGGCGACTGGAAAGATGGGCATAGAAACGGGCAAGGTACATTTTATTTTATAACCGGCGAAAAATATACAGGCGAATGGAAAGACAGTAAACGTAATGGATATGGGACAAATACATATACTGACGGCAAAGTTGAAACCGGCGAATGGAAAGATAACAAATTTCTGGGAGCTACAAACCCTATAACTTCAATTGTCCCTTATACAAAATATGATTATACAAAACTTGTTACGGATTTCCTGAATTTATGGGTTAATTCGCCATCAGATGCTGATGTGAAAATGCGAAAATATATTTCTCCTTCATATATAAAGTCAAATTATATAGATATTGATGATTATGAAGTAAACAATTATGTGCCTACAAATTTTGAAATTATTGATTGCAACATTTCAACCGGAAAAGTAAAAGCAAACATATGGGGAAATAATAAGTCGTTGATGCACTCATTGATTTTTAAAATAGTTGAAGAAAACGGAACCCTTTATTTTTATCCTTCAAAAAAAACCGAATCATATATTTATCCGTGGGATGAAGTAATTGAAAATTTTAATCCTCAAAGTACAAATACTTCAACAACCACAACAGATGCTGATGAGCAATTTCTTTATAAATATGAATGTTATAAAATGGTTCAGAGCTTTCTTAATAACTGGAAAAATATTAATGATAATGCTTATGCCGAAATGCGAAAATATATTCCTCCGTCATACATTAGAAACAACAACCTGAACTCAAGCGATTTTAAAGTAAATAATTATTCTATTTACGGCTTTAAAATATTTACTTACGATACAAAAAAAGAATTTGTAAAAGCATACGTATGGGGCGAAAATAAAAGCTGGATTCACGAAGTGGTTTTTCAGATTATTGAAGAAAACGGAAAATTATATTTTAATCCTTCGGAAATAAAATACGGGTACGTCTATCCATGGTATAGCGTAAAGACAAGTATTAATGAAAAATAAAGTACTGTGAAAATTTTAAAGAAAGACCTCAGGGATTTCAAAAATCATTGAGGTCTTTACTTTTCAGGATGATTTACTGAATATTTTTTCAAAGAAATTTATAGTATATCAAAGTAAAACGATTTTACTTTGCGAACTTTGCGAAAACCTTTGCGCTCTTTGCGAGAAACAAATTAAAATTTCACGCAATCCCGATAGCTATCGGGAGCAAAGATATCGCCAAGAACGCGAAGGTTTATATTAATATGTCGCAAAACAAAACCCCAAATTTGATTGTTTTAATTCAAATCCGGGGTAATTTAGTATTATATGAAAAAATAATTATAATAATATTTTTTCCATTATCACATTGTCATATTTTCAAATTATTTTAATTTTCTTACTGCATCAATTACGGTTCCATCAACCCATTTAACTACAGCAACAATTTCATCATCGAACTGTGGTTTTGCAGGTTTGCCGCATATTTTTTCGGCTTCGGATTTTAGTTCCTGAATTGTTTTTAAAGGCAGTTTTGAATTTTTTAATTTTTTTATCAGGTCTTTCCTTAGGGGATTTATTGCAATTCCGCGTTCTGTAACTATCACATCAATCAATTCTCCGGGACCGCATAATGTTGTTACTTCATCTCTTATTACAGGTATTCTGTCCCTGAATAAGGGTACAGGCAAAATTGTGCATTTCGAAAAGAGGCAGTTCTGCCATCCGCCAATGCCGTGCAATAAAGTACCATCGGAATGTGTAACAACATTTGCATTAAAATTTACATCAACTTCCGTAGCACCGAGAATTACAACATCGAGCATTGAAGCAAAATTTCCTTTGCCGTGATAGTTATAGCTTGTAAACGGACTTGTATTCACATGGTTTGCATTTTCACGCATAGAACGTACTCCTTCAAGGTCAAAA
>JAQUPB010000083.1 GCA_029004185.1 Bacteroidales bacterium
GAATGAAACAGATGGCATCAAAAAAATATTTATTCAACATCACCATGCTCACATTGCTTCATGCATGGCAGAACATAATTTAGATGAAAAAGTTATTGGCATAAGTTTCGATGGAACCGGTTATGGCGATGATGGTAATATATGGGGAAGCGAATTCTTTGTTTGCGATTATAAAGAATATAAAAGAATAAATCATTTCGAATATATTCCGATGCCCGGCGGCGACAAAGTTGCTGATGAGCCTTGGCGGATGGCGGTTTCGTATATATATAATTATTTTGGAAAAGATTTTCTGGATGCTGTTTCTAAAAAAAATAATACCGCAGAGACGCAAAGACGCAAAGAACCGCAAATAAATAATATGACCTCTGCGCCTTTGCGCCTTTGCGGTGAAAAAAATAATTTTGATACGGCTTTTTTACAAAAATTACATTTTTTAAAAGAAATTCAAGAAGAAAAAGTTGAACTTTTGATAACGGCGATTGATAAAAATATAAATTCTCCATTAACTTCAGGTGTGGGGAGATTATTTGATGCTGTTTCCGCTTTAATAAATTTATGCACTGTTTCGGGCTTTGAGGCCGAGGCACCCATGCGGCTCGAATCAATAATTGACGAGAACTGCACGGAACATTATTCTTTTGAAATAAATGATACGATTTTTTTTAAAAAAACTTTTGAGGAAATTATTACCGATATGAATAAAAAAGTGTCAAACTCAATAATATCTGCGAAATTTCATAATACAATAATTTGTGTAATTTTGGAAGTTGCAATAAATATTAGGAAAGAGCGTAATATTAATAAAGTGGTTTTATCGGGAGGTGTTTTTCAGAACAGATATCTGTTAACGAATGTTGAAAAGGTACTGGTTGAAAATAAATTTGAGGTTTATTCTCAAAGCAAAGTTCCTTCAAATGATGGTGGAATAGCATTAGGGCAACTGGCAATAGCAAGTAAGTTATAAAGTTCATAAAGTTTGTAAAGTTAAAAAGTATGAAGTTTGAAAGATTTGAAGAAATGATTGTTTGGCAGAATTCGCAGGAACTCGCATTAAACATTTATTTATTATTTAAAGAAAATAAAGATTTTAGTTTTGTTGATCAGATTAAACGTGCTGCAATATCAATAAGTAATAATATCGCAGAAGGATTTGAAAGAAAAACCAACAATGAATTCAAATATTTTCTTTTTGTTGCTAAAGGTAGTGCCGGCGAAATAAGAAATATGTTATATATAGCTAAAAAATTAAATTATTTAAATCAGGATAAATTTGATAAACTTTTTGAATTATCAAGTTCAATTTCAAAAATGCTGTCCACTCTGATAAAAACCTTATAAACTTTACAAACTTTATAAACTAAAATTATGTGTTTAAGCATCCCTGCAAAAATCCAAAGCATTGAGGGCGATATGGCGAAAGTCAGCATCGGCGGAACAATTGTAAATGCAAGTTTGCAACTGCTCGATAATCCTAAAATAGGGGAATACGTTTTGCTTCACTCAGGCTTTGCAATTTCAAAACTCAGCGAGGAAGAAGCTGCGGAAACGATTAGATTATTGAGGGAACTGGGTGAAATTGATAATGAATAAAAAGTCGTAAGTCGTTAGTAGTAAGTCGTAAGAAAAACGATTTTCTTTAAACTAAAACTAAAAACTATAAACTGAAAACTGGATATGAAATACATTGATGAATACCGCGATAAATCTTTAGTATTAAATCTTGTAAACCGAATAAAGGAGATTTCGAAAAAAGAAATTTCTTTGATGGAAGTTTGCGGCGGACATACTATGTCAATTCAGAAGTTCGGCATTCCTTCATTATTACCAGGAAACATCAGGTTGATTTCAGGTCCCGGCTGTCCTGTCTGTGTTACAAGCAAAAAGTTTATTGATAAGGCGATTGCATATTCAGCAATGAAAGATGTTATAATTACAACATTCGGCGATTTGATTCGTGTACCCGGCTCGAAATCATCACTTGAAAAAGAAAAAGCAAACGGTGCGGATATTCAGATTGTTTATTCACCGCTTCAGGCAGTGCAACTGGCAAAGGACAATAGAAATAAAAAAATAATATTTCTGGGAATAGGTTTTGAGACTACTTCTCCTACAAGTGCCGCGGCAGTTGCAAAAGCATATGATGAGAAAATAAATAACTTTTTTCTTTTGAGTTCGCACAAAATAATGCCTCCTGCAATGTCTGCGTTGATTGATGAGGGCGTAAAATTAAACGGTTATATTTGTCCCGGTCATGTCAGCACAATTACCGGGAGTGAGATATACGAACCTATTGCGAAGAAGTTTAATCTCGGTTGTGTGATTTCGGGTTTTGAACCGACTGATATTTTGCAAACAATTTTAATGTTGGTAAAACAATTTGAAAATAACGAAGCAAAAGTCGAAATACAATATAAAAGAGTTGTTAAGCCTGAAGGAAATGTTAAAGCAAAACAATTGCTGGATGAGGTTTTTGAGTTGCGTGATGATTGGTGGCGCGGACTGGGAATTATAAAAGACAGTGGAAATACTTTAAAAAAGAAATATGAAAAATTTGACATTGAAAAAGTAATTCCTGTTGATGTTCCTGAACCCGAAGAACCCAAGGGTTGTATTTGCGGAGAGATTTTAAAAGGATTGAAAAGTCCGAAGGAATGCAAATTATTCGGAACTGCATGCACTCCGTCAGAACCTATTGGTGCGTGCATGGTTTCGGGAGAAGGAGCGTGTCAGGCATACTATAAGTATAATAAATAATAATGAACTTCGATGTTCGATATTCGGCGTTCGATGTTCGATATTTTTTTATAAAAAGCATTAAGAATAATGAATATCGAATAACGAATTTCGAAGTTTACTAAATCAATTAATAATGACCAATGACAAAATATTATTAAACCATGGTAGTGGTGGCAAGCTGACGCACGAACTGATTTCGGGATTGTTTGTTAAATATTTCGATAACAAATTTCTGAAAGAGCAAACAGATTCTGCATTAATTAATATTGATGGTAATTTACTTGCATTCACAACTGATTCGTATGTTGTTGACCCGATATTTTTTCCCGGTGGTGATATCGGAAAGCTCGCTGTTTGCGGTACTGTGAATGATTTGTCGGTTTCTGGAGCAAAGCCGCTTTATATCTCTTGCGGTTTTATTATTGAAGAAGGTTTTTTGTTTTCTGATTTGGAAACGATTGTCAAATCAATGGCTGATGAAGCAAAAAAAGCAGGAGTTTTAATAGTTACCGGTGATACGAAAGTTGTAGATAGAGGAAAGTGCGATAAGATTTTTATTAATACATCGGGAATTGGTGTTATTGATGAAAAAAGAAAAAGTATAAGTTCGGGTTCGGAAATTGAAGCAGGCGATAAAATTATTATTAACGGAAACATAGGTGAGCATGGTGCGGCGATATTGTGTGCACGAAATTCTTTGGAATATTCTTCTGCCGTGAAATCCGATTGTGCATCATTGAATAAATTGATTTCTGAAGTTTTCGAGGTGTCTTCAAAAATAAAATTCATGCGTGATGCAACAAGAGGAGGTGTCGCAACTGTTTTGTGCGAGCTTGCCGAAAAAAATAAATCGGGAATTGAACTTGATGAAGAACAAATTCCTGTTCAGGAAACTGTCCGCGGATTATGCGAAATATTTGGTTTTGACCCGCTGTACATGGCAAACGAAGGAAAGGTAATTATGGTTGTTGGAAGAGAAGATGCGGAAAAAGTTTTGAATAAAATAAAACAAAATGAACTTGGCAGAAATGCAGCAATAATTGGGGAAATAATTGAAGCAAACAATAAACTTGTTGTTATGAAAACAGGAATAGGAGGGAAGAGGATTATTGATATGCTTGCGGGAGAACAATTGCCGAGGATATGTTAGTTTACAGTTTATGGTTTTTAGTTAATAGTTAAACTGAGAACTGAGAACTGAAAACTAAAAACTAAAAACTTAAAACTGACTATGCACGAACTATCAGTTGCGCAAAATATAATTGAAATCGTTGAAGAGAATGCAAGGAAATTAAAATTAAAAATAATTTCCGAAGTTGAAATTGATGTTGGAACAATTTCGGGTGTCGTTCCAGAAAATCTTGAGTTTGCAATGGATGTGGCTATGAAAGATACAATTCTTGAAAATGCAAAAATTAAGATGAACATTATTAAAGCAAAAGCAAAATGTCTGAAATGCGCGAATGAATTTGAAATAGAAGAAATGTATTCTTTATGCCCTAAATGCAATCGTTTTGAATTTGAAATTATAAATGGTAAAGAATTAAAAGTAAAATCAATAAAAGCTGAATGAAAAGTTTGTGGTGTGTAGTTCATTGTTAAAAAATAATACAATTGCTTAAATTTGTAAATCTAAAATCTAAAATCGTAAATCCTAAATCCTAAATCCTAAATCAAAATGTGTGATACTTGCGGATGCGGTCAGCCTGATGACCAAATAAAAATAAGAAAGCCCGGAGAAGAACATAATCATGAACATGAACATGATGGCAAGAAACATTCCCATAGCCATCATCATCATGGCGATGAACATGACCATATGCACTCTCACGATGCTCATGAACATTCTCATTCGAAAGAAATAAGAATCGAACAGGACATAATGCAAAAAAACAATATGCTTGCCGAAAGGAACCGCGGATATTTTGAAGCGAAAAATATTTTCACGCTAAATCTTGTGAGTTCACCCGGTTCGGGCAAAACATCTCTTCTGGAAAAAACAATAAAGGATTTAGAAAAAGAACTTAACTTTTTTGTTATCGAGGGTGATCAGCAGACAATGAATGATGCAGAAAGAATTGAAACAACAGGCGCTCCCGTTGTTCAGATAAATACAGGCAGTGGCTGCCATCTTGATGCAGATATGATTAATAAAGCGGTAAAAAAACTTGATGTAAAAGAAAAATCTGTTCTGGTAATTGAAAACGTGGGAAATCTTGTTTGCCCCGCATTATTCGATTTGGGTGAATCGAAAAGAGTAGTGATAATAAGCGTAACCGAAGGAGAAGATAAACCGCTGAAATATCCGAATATGTTCATGACTTCTGATATCTGCATTATTAATAAAACCGACCTTTTGCCTCATGTGGATTTTGATGTAAAAAAAGCAAAAGAATATGCATTAAGAGTTAATCATCACCTTGAATTTTTCGAAATTTCGGTGAAAACAGGCGACGGAATGAATAAGTGGTATGAATGGCTGAAGAAAAACAGTAAATTTAAATAAGAAGAAAACATTTCAAACAAATGAAAATATCACAACGGAATTTCTTATTAATGTTTTTCGGAGTATTGACTGTTATAATAATTCTGCATTTCATACATTTCACCGGAATTGCCGTAATTGATAAAAACACTTTATTAATATGCCGGATCATAGCGCTGTTATTTTTTGTATGGTATGCTTTCCGCAAAAAATCATTAACAACATGGATATTAATCAGCATGCTTCTGGGAGCTGAGTTTGGTCATGACCTGCCGCTGATAGCAATAAAACTTCAGCTTATCAGCAGGATATTTCTGAACATGATAAAAACTATAATAGCGCCGTTGATATTTGCAACTCTTGTAGTTGGTGTTGCAGGTCATTCCAACATGAAGCAGGTTGGAAGGATGGGATGGAAATCGTTGTTGTATTTTGAAGTGGTTTCAACTATTGCAATTTTTATCGGCTTGCTTGCAATTAATATAAGTGAGGCAGGACTGGGTGTTGTGCTTCCGCAAAAACTTCTTAATGTTGCTGTGCCTGAGGCTGCAAAAGTGTCAACCGAAAATATTATTCTGAATATTTTTCCTGAAAACATTGCCAAAGCGATTTATGAAGGCAACATACTGCAGGTTGTTGTTTTTAGCATATTTTTCGGTTTTGCAATTACAATGTTAAAAGAAAAGCAGAAGACAAAGATGATTTCATTCACGGAAGGACTTTCTGAAACAATGTTTAAATTTACAAATATTGTAATGTATATGGCACCTGTGGCTGTTTTTGCGGCTATTGCTTCATCGGTGGGACATATGGGTATAGAAATACTTCTGACGCTTTTCAAACTTCTTGCTACTTTATATGTTGCACTGCTGGTTTTCTTTATTTGCGTGTTTCTTCCAATTATGTTATTTCTTAAAATACCTGTTAGGAAATTTTTGCTTGCAATATCCGAGCCGGCGACAATTGCTTTTGCAACTACAAGTTCAGAATCGGAAATGCCTCGTGCAATGGAGGCAATGGAAAAATTCGGAGTGCCCCGGAAAATTGTTGCATTTGTCATGCCTATGGGCTATAGCTTTAATCTTGACGGCACTTCATTGTATTTGTCGCTGGCAACTATTTTTATTGCTCAGCTAACAGGAGTGCATCTTTCTCTCGACAAGCAGTTGCTGATAGTTTTTACTTTAATGCTCACAAGCAAGGGAGTTGCGGGAGTTCCAAGGGCATCTCTTGTTATTTTGCTCGGTACTGCAACTCATTTCGGATTACCCACATGGCCAATCTTTATTATTTTAGGTATAGATGAATTAATGGATATGGGCAGAACAACAATAAATCTCATAGGCAACTGCCTGGCAACCGCCGTTATTGCTCGATGGGAAGAAGAGTTTGATTTCGAAACCGCACGCAATTTTAAGTTGGAAAATATCAGCGAATAGAATTTGCCATGCAAAATCCTGCAATTATTGTAAATTTGTTGAATATTTGAATATAATATGGCCGGTGAAATAATCTTAGTGTTGTGTTTGATTATACTGAATGGCATATTTGCGATGTCTGAGATTGCAATTATTTCTTCAAGGAAATCGAAACTTGAAGACCTGATGAGAAAAGGAAATAAAAAAGCAAAGGCTGTTTTATCACTTATTGAAACACCAAGTAAATTCTTATCAACCATTCAGATTGGCATTACATCAATAGCAATATTGATTGGATTTTTCGGAAGCAGGGAGCTTACCTTGAATACTCAGAATATTCTAAGCAATTACGGAATGCAACATCCTTATGATCATAATCTGGCTGTTGCGATAGTCGTAATTTGTGTTACTTTTTTATCAATTGTAATTGGTGAACTCATACCGAAAAGAATAGGAATGACGAGCCCTGAAGCAATTTCACTCGTTGTCGTAAAGCCAATAATACTGCTTTTGAGAATTACGGCACCTTTCGTATGGCTGTTGAGTTTTTCCACCGATTTTGTTTTTAACGTATTTGGTATAAAAAAGAAATATAAATCACAGGTGACGGAAGGCGAAATAAAAGCGTTGATAGAAGAAGGAACAAATGTTGGTGAAATTCAGGAGATAGAACAGGACATTGTTGAAAGGGTGTTTCATCTGGGCGATCAGAGAATTGCTGCATTGATGACAAACCGTGCAGATATTGTCTGGCTTAATGTTAATGATACTGTTGAAACAACAAAAAATAAAATTGCGGCAAATAATCATTCCATATACCCTTTGTGCAATAATGATATTGACGATGTGTTGGGAATTGTTTACTCAAAAGATTTATTCAATGCATTATTAAATGAACCTAATCTTGATTTGAAAAAATATGTAAAACCAGCCAGCATAATACCGAGCGACCATAAGGCATATCAGGTATTGGAAAAATTCAAGGAATCAAAAATTCATTTTGCTGTTGTTGTTGATGAATACGGAGCAATAGAAGGAGTGGTTACAATAAATGACATACTTGATGCATTAGTTGGCGATATAACCGGTACTGACGAACCTGAAGTTGTGAGGCGTTCTGACGGAAGCTGGCTAATAGACGGAAGAATGGCTTTTTTTGAATTTATTCATGAATTTGAAATAGAGAATTATGATTATTCGAAAATTTATTTTCATTCAATGGGCGGCTTTGTGGTAAATCAGTTAAAAGCAATTCCAAAAACAACCGATAAATTCGACTGGCATGGATACAGGTTTGAAATTCTTGATATGGACGGAAACAGAGTGGATAAAATTCTGCTGACAAAAATCAGTTAATAAGAATCACACTTTTTTCAAAGTAAAAGCAAAAGTTGAACCGATTCCGATAGTGCTTCTTACATTTATAATTTGTTTGTGTGCTTCAATAATATGTTTTACTATTGCCAGGCCTAGTCCTGTGCCTCCTTGCTCACGTGAACGGCTTTTGTCTGTTCTGTAAAATCTTTCAAAAATTCTCGGTAAGTCCTTTTGTTCAATTCCAATTCCGTTGTCGGTAACTTCAACGAGTATGTTTTCATCCATGTCAAAAAAACTGATTTTTGTTTTGCCGTTTTCGTTTCCGTAAATAATAGAATTGGAAACCAGATTTGTCAGTACCTGTCTTATTCTTTCTTTGTCGGCAAATACACTTATCGGCTTATCATAATTTTCAGCAAAGTTTATACTTATCTTTTTGCTTTGAGCTTTTAATTCGAGTCCTTCAATTACTTCTTTTGCGAGTAAAACGATATCGAAACCGTTAAATTCAAGTTTTATTTCTCCTGATTCGAGACGTGAAATTACTTCTAGGTCATTTACAATATTTGTGAGCCTTTCAATATTTTTTTCTGTTCGTTGCAGATATTTTATGTTAATTTCCGTATCGTTCAATCCGCCTTCCAGTAAAGTGGAAACATAACCCTGAATAGCAAAAATCGGAGTTTTTAGTTCGTGCGAAACATTGCCGATAAATTCTTTTCTGTATTTTTCGAGTTGTTTCAGTTGTTCTATTTCTTTACTTTTATTTTCGACCCAGTCTTCAACTTCTTTATTTGCTTCATTTATCACATCTTTGCTTAAATCAAGTTTTGTTTTATTTTTTTTGTCGCCCTTTGAAATTTTAAAATCGCGGATTGTTTTATAAATAGGTTTTATTCTTTTGTTTATTAATTTTTCAAAAGCATAATCAAAAGAAAGAAATGAAATTGAAAATACTGTAATTGCAATAATAAAAATATAATTCCATGATACATCACCAAATAGAGCATAGCTTGCCAGAATGCAAACAACAGAAATTGCTATTGTTGAAAGTAAACATATTTTGAACGATAAACTTCTCGAGTAATTATTCATATTTCGTAATTAAACAATCGAACATTCGAATGCTCTTTCTTTAATTTCAAACTTCAAACTTCAAACTTAAAACCAACTCCCTTAACTGTTTTTATTAAGTCATCGCCGAGTTTCTCACGCAATTTTCTGATATGAACATCAAGTGTTCTTTCGCCGACTATTGTGGAAGTCCCCCACACTCTGTTCATTATTTCGTCTCTTGTAAACAGCCTGTTTGGTTTTGATGCAAGAAAAACAAGAAGCTCAAATTCTTTTTTTGGCAATGAAATATTTATATTTTTTTTAACAACTGTATAATTTTCTTTGTCAATTTTTATTTCACCAAAATCAATAATATTTGTTTTGATTTCATCCAAAGAAAATCTTTTCAATAAAGCTTTTATTTTACTTATTAAAATACGGAGTTTAATTGGTTTTGTAATATAATCATCGGCTCCTGCGTCGTAACCGGCAATTTGTGAATAATCTTCGGCGCGCGCCGAAAGGAAGATAATAAGAATATTTTTCAGAATATTTATTTGCTTGATTTCCCTGCACGTTTCAATGCCGTCCATTCCCGGCATCATCACATCAAGAATAATCAAATCGGGAATTATTTCTTTTGCTTTTTGTATGGCATCTTTGCCGTTGGTGGACGTATAAACTTCGAAGCCCTCTTTAATGAGATTATATTTCAGAAACTCTAAAATATCGGGTTCGTCATCTACTATTAATATTTTTGCTTTAGTATCCACTAATACAAATTTAAATATTTTTTTAACAAATATAAATTTAATCAATAATAGTTCTGAACAGGAGAAAAAGTCCTCCCGAAAGTGCTACAGTTACCGGAATTGTGATAAGCCATGTGAGTAAGATATTTTTAATTGTTTTTGATTGAAGATTTTTAAATCCTCCTTCATAAACCATGCTCCCTGCAACACCTGAAGATAAAACGTGAGTTGTGCTAACAGGTAATCCCAGGAATGAAGAAAATCCGATTGTGCTTGCGGCAACTATTCCCGAGCTTGTACCTTGAGCATAATTTAAATGTGTTTTTCCTATTTTTTCGCCGATTGTGGTGCAGATTCTTTTCCATCCGAACATAGTACCAAGACCAAGAGAAGCCGAAACCATAATTATGACCCACCATGGAGCGAATTCGGTATATGATTCTAATTCTTTAATGTTTAATTTTAATTTGTGAATTTCTTTGCTGCTGAGATTGCTTTTGCATTTTGTTATTGCGGGAGTTAAACTTGCCAGGCTTAAAATGTTTTTTCTTAATTCAAATCTGTATTTTTTTTCATCAGCATCGGGAGTCTGGATATTGACTAATATTTTTTTCATTGAGGCGGTATTCATTTGTGCTTTATAAACAGCAACCGTATCTTTAGGAAACATTCTTGCTTTGTCGGCTTTATTGAGATACCATTCTATGTCATTAACACTTCCAATCATATTGGCGGGATTTTTTGCCGAATCTATGGCAAAATGTGCAGGCATTATACTGATTAAAATAATCATGATAAGGCCTATACCTTTTTGTCCGTCGTTTGAACCATGCGAATAACTCACGCTTGTGCATGTAAGAACCAATATTCCTCTTATCCAGAAAGGTGGTTTTTTATGTTCTTCGGCTGTGTGGAAAAATTTCTTTTTTCTTATTATTCTGTGAAAAATAAACATAAGAAAAATTGTTACCACAAAACCAATTATAGGCGAAATAAGTAATGATAAACCTGCATCAATAACTTTATTCCAATTTAGTCCCACAAAACCTGATGAAGTAATCATAAATGCAATTCCGACTCCGAAAATTGAACCGAGCAATGTATGAGAACTTGAGCATGGTATTCCGAAATACCAGGTGCTGAAATTCCAGATTACAGCGGTTATAATAAGTGATGAAATCATTGCAAGGTTGTGATAGATGTTTTGGTCAACCAATGCTTGTAATGGCAGAAGATTTATGATTCCCATAGCAACTGCAATTCCACCAAGATAAACTCCAAGAAAATTCCATATTGCCGACCATATAACTGCCACACGTGGTTTTAATGACCTTGTGTAAATAACCGTAGCAACTGCATTTGCGGTATCATGAAACCCGTTAATAAATTCGAAAATACATGCTGCCAATAAGCAGGCTATTAAAAGAAGCGCTAAACTTAAATCTAATCCAAACATAATTTTTTGTTTTAATCTGTTGCAAATGTTTGAATTTAATGTTATAAAGATTTTAAATTCAGTTTAACAAAAAGTTAATTGTATGTTAATTTAATGTTAAGTATGACATTTTTTATTTTTTGAATTCTATAATGATTTTTTTATAAAATTGTTTAATTGTTAAATTGCTAAATTGTTAAATAAAACAGCATTGCTGTGTAAAAAGGCTAAAACAACAATTAAACAATTTAGCAATTTGACAATGCAGCCGCTTAAAGTATTATTATATGAAAAAAGTTTATATTAGCATTCAATAAGTAAGAAATTTATTAAATGAAATTTGTATTTTTTGTTCAGGGCGAGGGGAGAGGGCACATGACTCAGGCGTTAGCATTGAAAACAATAATTGAGAAATGCGGTCATACTCTCGGAAAGGTTTTTGTGGGAACAAGTGGAGCAAGAAAAATTCCTGATTATTTTATTGAAAGAATCGGAGCGGAAATCATACAGATAAAAAGTCCTAATTTTTTAAGTGATAAGAAAAATAAATCAATAAAAATATTTTATTCAATAGCTTATAATTTGTTTAAAATATTTGATTTCATAGGTAGTTTAAATAGAATCAACAGAGAAATCAAAATAACAAAACCCGATGTAATTATTAATTTTTATGAACCTCTTGTGGGATTGTATAATAAGTTTTATAATAATGAAATTCCCGTTATTTGCATTGCACACCAATACATTTATCATCATAAAGAGTTTTTTTTTCCGGAAGGATTCGGTTTAAAGAAAAGAATATTAAAAACATTTGCATCCGTAACCTCAATACGAGCGAGGAAAAAGATTGCGCAGTCATTATACCCTTTAAAAAATGATAAGGGAAAGTTAATAATAATTCCGCCGTTTCTGAGAGAAGAGATTTTAAAATCAAAAACTTCAGAAGAAGATTTTATTCTTGTTTACCTTTTAAATGAAGGCTATGCAGAAGATATTATAAAATGGCATGAGAATAACAAAAAGATAAGACTTCATTGTTTCAGCGATTGGAGAGAAATTAAAGAAGATAAGCTTGTTTACGATGAAACATTATGTTTCCATAAATTAAATGACGAAAATTTTCTTGATATGATGAGCCGATGCAAAGGACTTGTAACTACTGCCGGTTTTGATATTATTTGCGAAGCAATGTATTTTGGAAAACCTGTTTTTATGGTTCCTGTGGAAAATCAGTTCGAGCAAACCTGTAATTCTAGAAATGCATATAAAGCTGGTGCTGGCATATACGACAGTAAATTTAATATATCGAGATTTGTTGGATTTATGAATTCATTTAAAAATAACAATTCTGAATATTGTGAATGGGTGCGGAATTCAACTGAAATAGTTATGAAAGAAATAGAATCGGCATTATAATTTGTATTGCTCTGGAAAAATTTAAGAGTTTGTCGTTTGTGGTTTGTAGTTTGTTGTTAATTTCTGTTTTTTCTCGAAGCTCGTGGCTCGAGGCTATGATTGTTAAGGGTTTATAAATAGCTCACATTAGATTAATATTTTTATCAGTTAAAATTTATCTTTGTTGTTACAGGAAACTTTAAATAGAAATGGAGAAATTTAAAAAAATATTATTTGTTTTAAATCCGATATCTGTTGGGAAAAGGAATAAGAATATTTCTGATAAGATTAAATCAATAATTGGAGAAAAAATAGATTACAGGATAATCACCTGGGAAAATGCTTTGCAGGATATAGAAAGCATTGTTAAAACAGAAATAGAAAATGAAAATTATGATTTAGTTGTGGCTGTTGGCGGTGACGGAACGGTTAATAAAGTAGCATCGGTATTGGTAAGCACAAATATTAC
>JAQUPB010000084.1 GCA_029004185.1 Bacteroidales bacterium
GTCTCTGCGCCTTAGCGGTTAAAAGAAATTACCGCAAAGACACAGAGACGCAAAGTTCTTTTAACAATTAAATAATTTTTATTTCTTCTTATTCAGAAAAACAAATTTATTTTCAAAAACATCTATTTCAATTGCTGAGTCATTGCTTGGATTGGTAATCAGAAAATAGTAAAGTCAACAGAAAAAATATTTTGCCCTGTATTGCTAAGTTTGTAATTTTACACCGAAAAGAAATGTCTAAAACAGAGTATATGAAAATAAAAATATTTATTACAGGCGGAACTTTTGACAAAGAGTATAACGAGTTAAACGGTTCTCTTTTTTTTAAAGACTCGCATCTGCCCGAAATGCTGACCCTCGGGCGTTCCCGAGTACCGGTTGATACCCGAACATTGATGATGGTAGACAGTTTGGAGATGAACGATACTGACAGGGAAACAATTGCTCAAAATGTAAACAAAGCAAATGAAGATAAAATAATTATCACACATGGTACCGATACAATGGTGGAAACTGCCAAAATGCTTGCTGAAAAAGTTAAAGGGAAAACAGTAATCTTGACGGGAGCGATGATACCTTATAAATTCGGAAGTTCCGATGGTCTTTTCAATTTGGGAAGTGCGCTTGCCTTTGCTCAGACTTTGCCTGCAGGTGTGTATATTGCAATGAACGGAAATTGTTTTACCCATGATAATTGCCGCAAAAACAGGCAAACCGGAGTTTTTGAGACTTTAAAATAATTCGTAAAAAACTTCAACTCAAAAAAAACACAAGGTAATAATTGTATTTGTCTGTAAAGAACTTAGCGTCTCTGCGCCTTAGCGGTAAAAAAAAATACCGCAAAGACGCTAAGACGCAAAGATTTTTTAACAATTCTTATTTCTTTCTATTCAGAAAGACGAATTTATCTTCGAAAACATCCACTTCAATATCCGAATCATTGCTTACCGAACCGTCGAGAATTTTCTTTGAGAGTTCATTCAGTATTTCTTTTTGAATAACACGTTTTACGGGTCTTGCACCATAAAGCGGGTCGTAACTCAGTTCGGCAAGTTTTTCAATTGCATAGGAAGTTGCGCGTATTTTAATCTGATTTTCCGCAAGCATTTTGCCGATATATCCGATTTGAAGTTCAACTATTTTTTGAATTTCTTCTTTTTTCAAAGGAGAAAACATAATAATGTCGTCAACCCTGTTGAGAAATTCCGGACGAATTGTTTTTCTCAGCAATTCAAAAATTTCATCTCTTGTTTTTATAAAAATTTTGTTTCCATTGTCATCATTCATTTGTTCATAATTTTCCTGAATTATATTTGAACCGATGTTTGATGTCATTAAAATAATTGTGTTTTTGAAATTGGCTGTTCTTCCTTTGTTATCGGTCAGTCTGCCTTCATCCAATACCTGAAGTAAAATATTAAATACATCGGGATGTGCTTTTTCTATTTCGTCTAAAAGCAAAACCGAATAAGGTTTTCGACGTACTGCTTCGGTAAGTTGTCCGCCTTCATCATAACCTATATATCCCGGAGGAGCTCCAATCAATCGCGAAACAGTGTGCCGTTCCTGGTATTCCGACATGTCAATTCTTATGAGTGCATTTTCATCATCGAACAAAAACTCTGCTAATGCTTTTGCGAGCTCTGTTTTTCCCACACCTGTTGTTCCAAGAAAAATAAATGTTCCTATTGGTTTTTTTGGGTTGTTAAGTCCCGCGCGATTTATTCGTATTGCATTTGAAACAATGCTTACCGCTTTGTTTTGTCCGATTATTCTTTTATGCAGTTCATCTTCAAGATGTAAGAGTTTTTCCTTTTCGCTTTGCAGCATTCTTGTAACAGGAATACCTGTCCATCGCGATACAACATCGGCTATATCTTCGGCGTCAACTTCTTCTTTTATCATTGCCGAATGCGATTGCATTTCGGTTAAAGTTTTCATGAACTCCTTGAGTTTTTTCTCAGCTTCTTTAATTTTTCCGTACCTGAGTTCGGCTACTTTTCCATAATCACCACTGCGCTCAGCCTGTTCGGCATCGAATTTGTATTTTTCAATATCGCTTTTTGTCTGTTGAATATTTTCAACAATTTCCTTTTCCGATTTCCATTTTGCATTCAAAGAATTTCTTTCTTCGCTGAGGTTTGCAATTTGTTTGTTAAGTTCTTCAAGTTTCTTTTTATCGTTTTCTCTTTTTATTGCTTCGCGTTCAATTTCCAGTTGTCGTATTTTTCTTTCCGCTTCATCAAGTTCTTCGGGAACCGAATTTATTTCGAGTCGGAGTTTTGATGCGGCTTCATCAATAAGGTCAATTGCCTTATCGGGTAAAAACCTGTCGGAAATGTAGCGGTTCGATAAGTCAACAGCGGCAATAATTGCCTCATCTTTAATTCTCACCTTATGATGATTTTCATATCGTTCTTTCAAGCCGCGGAGAATGGAAACAGCATCAGTAACCGATGGTTCATCGACCATAACTTTCTGAAATCTGCGTTCAAGTGCTTTGTCTTTTTCAAAATATTTCTGATATTCATTTAACGTTGTTGCACCTATTGCCCTTAGTTCACCCCTTGCCAATGCGGGTTTTAGTATGTTTGCAGCGTCCATTGCCCCTTCACCGCTTGCACCTGCGCCAACCAAAGTATGAATTTCATCAATAAATAAAATCACTTCGCCATCCGAAGCAATCACTTCCTTGACAACGGCTTTAAGACGTTCTTCAAATTCACCTTTATATTTTGCTCCGGCAATCAATGCACCCATATCGAGCGAAAATATTTTTTTTGTTTTCAGATTTTCGGGAATATCGCCTCTAACAATTCTGTGTGCGATACCTTCGGCAATTGCGGTTTTGCCAACACCGGGGTCGCCGATGAGAATAGGATTATTTTTTGTTCTGCGATTTAATATTTGCAAAATTCTTCTTATCTCATCGTCTCTTCCGATTACAGGGTCGAGCTTTCCGAGACGAGCCATTTCATTTAGATTATTTGCATATTTGTTTAATGCATTAAGTGTGTCCTCTGCATTTTGGGAATTTACTTTCGAACCTTTTCGTAAATCTGCAATTGCAGATTTCAGATCTTTTTCGTTAACTCCATTATCTTTCAGTAATTGAGAAATGTTATCATTCACGGAAAGTAATCCTAAAAGCAAATGTTCAACTGAAACAAATTCATCTTTGAAATCTTTAAGATATGAAACGGCTTTTTGCAAAACATGATTTGCATTAGCCGATAAGTATTGCTGTCCGCCTGCTATCTTTGGATATGAATTTATTATTTTGTCAACATTATTTTCGAGATTTAAAATATTTACGTTCAGTTTTCTCAAAATATAAGGAGCAACATTTTCGTCAACAACAAGAATGGCTTTTATAATATGTCCTGTTTCTATTGACTGATGCTGATTTCCGAAAGCAATCTCCTGCGCTTTCTGAATCGCTTCCTGCGACTTAATTGTGAAATTATTTAAGTTCATATTTTGTTATTCGTTAATAGTTAATTGTTAATCGTAAAAAAATCCTAAATCCTAATTCATAAATCCTAAATCGTAATTCGTACATCAAAATTTTTGCCATTGAGAAAAATAGAATTTTATCGGAAAATATGGCACTTAAATCATAAATATTCAGGACTTTTTGGCTGGTTCTTGGATTATAACGAATCTTTAATATTATAATTAATGCAATTCTACTATAAAGCAAAAATGTTCTGTATAAGAATAAAATAAGTAGTAAAAAATTTGCATGATTTTTTTTTTATTCATACTTTTGCACTATAAAAGAAGATATAATAAAAAGTCAGTCAAATAATTAAGAAAGAGGGATTTAGGGAATCCTGATATTTGCCGGGAAAGAAATTTATTATTATTTATTAACAATTTTGAAATATTTTTTTTGATTTACAGTAAAAAGCAGATAGAATGTTAAGCATAGATTTCGAAAAAGACCAACTTGGAAACTTAGAGTATTCGCTGAACAGAGAGCTTATAAGGTCGAACAGGTCGGGTTCTTTTGCCTGCACAACAATTATCGGATGCAACACACGCAAATATCATGGTTTGCTGATTTGCCCCCAGCCAATGGTTGACGGCGTCAATCATGTTTTGCTTTCTTCGCTTGATGAAACGATAGTTCAGAAAGAAGCAGAATTTAATCTTGCCATACATAAATTTCCCGGCACATATTATCCTAAAGGTCATAAATACATTCGTTCGCTCACAAATGATTCAATTCCCAAACTTACATACAGGGTGGGAAATGTACTCTTGACGAAAGAATTTTTATTCATACAAAATGACGATAAACTTCTTGTCAGATATACATTGGTTGAAGCCCAATCAAATGTAAAAATGAGGTTAAAACCACTGCTTGCATTCAGGAATATTCATTCGCTTACAAGAGCAAATGTTAATGCAGATTCAAAATTTGAAAAAATAGAAAATGGCATAAAGTTGCGAATGTACCTTGGTTATTCTTATTTGCACATGCAGTTTTCGAAAAAAGCCGAATTCATTCCCGCTCCAGACTGGTATTATAACGTGGAATACATGGCTGAGAAAGACAGGGGCTACGATTATCAGGAAGATTTGTATGTTCCCGGATATTTTGAATTGTCAATGAAAAAAGGTGAAAGCGTTATATTTTCTGCGGGTTTGTCCAAAGCCGTACCTTCAAAGTTAAGCGTGTTGTTTAAAAACGACGAAAGCAAAAGAACACCCAGAAACAATTTTGAAAATTGTTTGCTTAATTCAGCAGAACAATTTATCGTAAAAAAAGATAAGAAAACTGAAGTGATTGCAGGTTATCCTTGGTTCGGAAGCTGGGGGAGAGATACTTTTATTGCCTTGCCCGGTTTGACTCTTGCAACAGGAAAACCTAAGGTTTGCAAAGCAGTTATTGATTCCATGATTTCCGATTTAAAAGGTTCGCTCTTTCCTAACATAGGAGGCAGCAGCGATATCCCATATAATTCTGTTGATGCTCCGCTCTGGTTTTTCTGGGCATTACAGCAGTATGCCGAATATACCGGCACCAAAGAAAAGATTTGGAATGAGTACGGAAAGAAGATGCTGCAGATTCTCAACGGATACAGATTCGGAACTGCCTTTAATATCAAGATGGACAAAAACTGGCTTATTTTTTCCGGCGAACAGGGATATGCTTTAACATGGATGGATGCTATTGTTGCAGGAAAACCTGTTACTCCGCGCATAGGTTATTGTGTTGAAATAAATGCACTCTGGTTTAACGCTATAGAATTTGCTCTTGAAACTGCAAAACTTGCAAATAACAGAGCTTTTCTCAAAGAATGGAAACATTTGCCGGGGCTGATAAAAGATTCGTTCAAGGAAACTTTCTGGAGTAAACAAAAAGGTTATCTCGCCGATTATGTATGCGGCGATTTCAAGGACTTTACCGTAAGACCCAATCAGGTTATTGCTACTTCAATGCCGTATCCTGTGGTGAGTGAGCAAATAAGAAAATTAATTTTAGACATAACTGCAAGTGAATTGCTCACACCAAGAGGATTAAGAACATTATCGCCGCGTGATGCAAATTACAAAGGTATTTATTACGGAAACCAGGAGGCAAGGGATTCGGCATATCACCAGGGAACAGTCTGGCCGTGGCTTGTGGGGCATTTTGCTGAAGGATATCTGAAAGTAAATGGCAAAAGCGGCCTTGCTTTTGTTAAAAAAATATATGATGGTTTTAAAGAAACCATTACCGAATATGGTGTTGGAAGTATTTCTGAAATTTATGACGGAGACCCTCCTCACAAAGCCGGTGGTGCAATCTCTCAGGCATGGAGCGTGGCAGAAGTTTTAAGAATAGGAAAGCTGATTGAGAAGTATTCGAAAGAGTAAAACAAAAATTTTGTAACAAGGGAAAAATGAAGGTACTGATGTTTGGCTGGGAATTTCCGCCCCATATCACTGGGGGTCTCGGGACTGCGTGTTTCGGGCTTACAAAAGGTCTGCTTAAAAACGGAGTGGATGTTATTTTTGTTGTACCCAAAGCATACGGCGACGAAACTAACGAATTGAAAATTATTAATGCAAGCGATGTTATTATTGACCTGAAAGAAGAAATATATAAAGATTACTGGAAACAACTTACATATATCGAAATCGGCTCAAACCTTATTCCGTACTTATCAAAAGAAGAATTTGAAAAAGCAAATACACAATCTGTTTTCGACCATAATGATTATTACTCGTCTGTATTTTCATCATCATTTAAATTTACGGGAAAATATTCAAAAGACATTATGCTCGAAGTAGCACGTTATGCACTTATTGCAGCAAAGGTTGCTTCCGAAAGCGAATTTGATGTTATTCATGCACACGACTGGCTGACATATCCTGCAGGCATTACCGCAAAAAAAGTTTCGGGAAAACCACTGGTGATTCACGTTCATGCTACCGAGTTCGACAGGTCGGGTGAACATATAAACCAGAATGTATACGACATTGAAAGAATGGGAATGCATGCTGCAGATAAAATTGTAGCGGTGAGCAACTATACACGACAGATTATTATTGACCGCTACGGAATTGCTCCTGAAAAGGTCACTGCCGTTTATAATGCCGTTGAACCTGTTGATTGCGATTTGTCGAAATATAAAAAAGCAGTGAAAGAAAAAATCGTTACATTCCTTGGAAGGGTGACTTTTCAGAAAGGTCCCGATTATTTTGTAGAAGCTGCGCATAAAGTTCTGAAAGTAGATAAGAATATAAGATTCGTAATGGCAGGAAGCGGCGATATGCTTAACCGCATGATTAAACGTGTTGCATATCTCGGCATTTCAGATAAATTTCATTTTGCGGGATTTCTGGCAGGTGAAGATGTAGAAAGGATGTTTGCAATGAGCGATGCTTATGTAATGCCGTCGGTGTCGGAACCATTCGGTATTTCCCCCCTTGAGGCAATGCGTTCAAACGTTCCCGTAATAATTTCAAAACAATCGGGAGTATCGGAAGTACTTAAACATGCAATAAAAATCGACTTCTGGGATATTGATGCCATTGCCGATGCAATTTATGGATTACTGCATTACGAGGCGCTTTCAAGGATGTTTATAGCATACGGGAAAAGTGAAGTCGATAATCTGAAATGGGAAAATGCAGGAACAAGAGTGAAGGAAGTTTATGAGTCGGTTTGCTGAAAAATGATAATTAGACAGTTTAACATTTAATATAAAATTTAGGATTTAGGATTTAAGATTTGGGATTTTAAAAAAGTTGTGAATTTGTGAAGTTGTGAGGTCTTATAAACAATTTAGCAATTAAACAATTTAACAATTTAACAATTTAACAATGAGAACAAATAACTATTAACGAATAACAATTAACGAAATACAAAATGAAACTACTTTGTTTTTACTTTCAGGTTCATCAGCCGTTCCGGCTTAAACGGTATCGGTTCTTCGACATCGGCAACGACCATAATTATTTTGATGATTATCAGAACCGCTATATTCTAAGAAGAATTGCAGGTAAATGTTATCTGCCCACAAATCAGATATTGCTTGATTTAATTAAAGAATACGGTAAAAAATTTAAAGTTTGTTTTTCTATTTCCGGTGTTGCACTTGACCAATTCGAAATGTATGCTCCCGATGTACTCGAAAGTTTTCAGAAACTCGCCGCTACCGGCTGTGTGGAATTTTTGGCTGAAACATATTCTCATTCTCTTTCTTCATTGAAAAGTAAAGATGAATTCTTTTCACAGGTTAAGGCACATTCGGATAAAGTTGAAAGGTTGTTCGGACAAAAGCCAACAGTATTCCGCAATACAGAGTTGATATATTCCGATTACATAGGACAGATGGTTGCCGAAATGGGCTATAAGGCTATGCTTACCGAAGGTGCAAAACACATACTTGGATGGAAAAGCAATAATTATCTTTATTGCAATGCCATTAATCCAAAACTAAAAGTTCTTCTTAAAAATTATCAGCTGAGCGATGATATCGCATTTCGCTTTTCACAGCAAAGCTGGAGCGAATGGCCCCTTACTGCAGAAAAATATGTTTCGTGGCTGAATTCCGTTAACCAGAAAGAAGAAGTCGTGAATTTATTTATGGATTACGAAACTTTTGGCGAACACCAGTGGCCAGAAACGGGAATTTTTGAATTCCTGAAGGCATTACCGCACAGGGTTTTTAAAGATTCGAAATTTACATTCTGCACACCAAGTGAAGTTGCTGCAAAGCTTCAGCCTGTTGCACAGTTCAATGTTCCTTATCCTATTTCATGGGCTGATGAAGAACGGGATTTAACGGCATGGCTTGGCAACGAACTGCAGAACGATGCTTTCAACAAACTTTACGAGCTCGAGGAAAAAGTGAGAAAATGCGGAGACCCTGAAATCCAGCGCGACTGGAAATATCTGCAGACAAGCGACCATTTTTATTACATGTGTACAAAATGGTTTGCCGACGGCGATGTGCATAAATACTTCAATCCTTTCAATTCGCCGTATGAGGCATTCATAAACTACATGAACATTTTATCCGACTTTAAAATACGCCTCGATGAAACAGGACCTGTTGCAATAAACGTTCCTGAAGAAATAGTGAAAGTTGCCGAAGAAGCAAAAAAAATAAGAAAAAAACCGAAATCGAAACGAATTGTAAGCACTCCCAGAAAACATAATAATATCACCAAATTTGAGCAGATAACCAAGGTTACCGATGCGCTCATTAAAAAAGTCCTGAAAGAAACCGATTTGAAAATTGTAGCGAAAGCTCTCAAAACTTCCAACGTTGACATAAAGAATAAATTTTTCTTTAACCTCAGTAAAAAATCTTCATCAGCTCTTGAAATAAAAATAAAAGAGCTGAAAAACCTTAAGAAAAAAGACATTGCCGAAAGCCAGAAACATATTGTGGCGGTGATTAAGAAACATTTGTAAACTTTAGTCAGTAAACGGTAATCGATAGTCAATGGTCATTAGTTTATGTTGGGATAAAGAAATAAACAATTAAGAAGTTTCCAGACATTGAACGTAAATACATAGAAGCACCAGAGATTCCATCTTTTCAAAAGATGGAATTTTTTTTTAATCAAAATTATTTTTTTGTACAATTCCCGAACTCATAAAATAAAAAACTAAATTTAATCCGCAAAAAATGTTATATTTGTATGTGGTAAAAAGCTACAAATTATTTAAAAAGTGCGGAGTCAGCACTATAATCACTGACAAATAAATATGAAAAAATTTACAATTATACTGTTAGTTATACTTGCAATGTTATTTAATACAAATGCTCAGATTCCAAATAGCGGATTTGAAAACTGGACAACAATTGGCAGTTACGAAAATCCAGATGGTTGGGCAACAATGAATCCCTATTGTGCCGGTCCTTTCTATTCATCTACAAAATCAACTGACCATTATCCTGCAAATGTTGGAAGTTATTCCATAAGACTGGAAAACAATACTTCATTAACACAATATACAGGTGGATGGGGCATATCGATTACAGATACAATGGCATATCCTATTCAACCTTCATTTCGTATTGTTGGTCATCCGGACAGCCTTTGCGGTTATTACAAATATTTTCCGCTTAATAGCGATTCCCTGTTTATTCGCATCTTGGTTTTTCAAAGTGGTATTGTGGTTGGCGGCGGTATGATAAAGATTGGCGTAACTGTTGCAACGTGGACACCTTTTATTATTCCTTTTACTTATTCTTCAGCAGACAGCGCTACCATAATGTTACTTGCTTTTTCTCCGACCGGTCCAACTGATGGTCCTAATGGCAATTCCGTGCTTTATATTGATAACCTTAGTTTTGACAGCCTTGTAGGTTCTGTTCCCCTACGGACTCTTAAAAATACAATGTTCAATTTATTTCCTAATCCTGCATCAGACATTGTAACTCTGAATATTGATAACACCGAAAAATCAGACATAATATTAAATATTTATAATGTTGTCGGTGAATTAATCAGTTCAGAAAAACTTCAGGAAAATCAACAAAAAATCAATACCGGAAATTTAAACAATGGAGTTTATATTGTTGAAATTAAATCAGAAGGATGGGCAGAAAAACAAAAATTAATAATTCAAAGATAATATTGACAGTTTAAAAACAATGCTCTTTTTACGACGATTTAACGCAAAGATTCCATCTTTCCGAAAGATGGAATCTTTTTTTTGTTATAACTGTCTGTGCTGCAATTATCATGCTTTTCATTTAGAAAATATATTTGTCTGCAAATAAAATTTATTATTTTTGCATTAATTTTTTAAAAAATGTAAATTTTATGAAAAAGAAAAGCAAATTATCGTTAATTAAAATCAACAGAATAAGAAAAACGTTTATTCTGTTTGTTCTTTTGTCAGCCATATGTGTAAGCTTAAAAGCCCAGAACCTGACGTTAACCTTTGCTGACAAGAAAGAAATATTAAATATTGAATACGTTAAAGCAACAAATCTGAGGACATGCGACACCGTTACTTTTACAAATAATGAGGTTTATTTACATGATGTCAGTGGTGTGGGAATTAAATCTGCGCCGGTAAATACAATTAAAACTTCAGTATATCCTAACCCATTTGCCGAAACTGCGAAACTTCAATATTACAGCCCCGCAAATGAAAATATTGAAATTAGCATTATCAACCTTATGGGACAGATGATTGGCAAATGGAACAAGAAGGCAGAAGAAGGAATAAATATATTTGAATTTAATATAATGAATAAGGGAGTGTGCATAATGCAAATTAAAAGCTCATCTGCAACAGAGAAAATAATGTTACTGAATATCAGGGCCGCAGGATGTAATGAAATCAAAAACATTTCCAACAGTGCAGTTGTTATTGATGAACAGATAACGGATACAGGCGATAAAAAAAGCAGAGATATTGAAGTATTAAATATTGATTTTATACCCGGCGACTTTTTTAAATTCGATTGCATTTCGGGTGTTTATGGAACAATTCTTACCGATTCTCCCAAAGTTGATAAGAAGTACGAAGTAGCTTTTTACGATTGTGCTGATGGAGATGGTAACAATTATAAAACTTTAACTATAGGAAACCAGGTATGGATGGCGGAAAACCTGAGAACAACAAAATACAGTAAGGGTGAAAGCATACCAAAAGTAACCGATAATGGGGCTTGGTCTTCTTCGACTACTCCGGCTTATTGCTGGTTAGATCACGATTCTGTTACAAACTTCAAACTTCATGGCGCATTATACAACTGGTTTGTAATCGATACAGGAAATGTATGCCCCTCTGGATGGGATGTTCCTTCGGATGATGATTGGGATACCCTGGAAACCTACCTTGGAGCAACAACAGCAGGAGGAAAACTTAAAGATAACTGCACCGGATTATGGCTTGCCGTGAATAAAGGTGCTACAAATGAAAGCGGGTTCACTATGCTTCCGAGTACTTTACGAGGTAGTAACGGTTGGTTTAATATTGGTAGCCGCGATGGTTACTGGTGGACATCAACAGAAGTTAATGCTACAATTGCATTGTGCAAAAACCTGTATTGGGATTCAGCTGCAATAACAACATATAATTCAAAGGAAAAGAAATATGGCTTCAGCATTCGTTGTATATTGAAAAAATAGTTGCTATTTTTATTTTATGCAAAGATTTTAAAATCTGATAAAATTATAAAGGGACATAGATTCCATCTTACCGAAAGATGGAATCTTTTTTTATTAATTATCCGATGCTGAAATTTTCATACTTCTCACTAAATAAAAATATCTACAAATAAAATTTGTATATTTGTATGTGCCTGATTTTAGGGTGAGATATAATTTAACTCTAAATAAAAATGAAAAAAAAATTACTTGTTCTTGGTGGAATTTTAATTTTTTTTAATTCTTTCAGAACACATGCTCAGGGTTTCTATGACATTGACACAATCCAGAAAATTGAAATTTTATTTTCGCAACCGAATTGGGACTACATTCTTGATACTTCAAAACAGGGAAATGACGGCTACACCATTGCTCAATGGGTTAAAATAAACGGAGTTCAATACGACAGTGCGGGAGTGAAGTACAAAGGCAACAGTTCATATAATCCAACCCGTGTAAAAAACCCACTGCATATTGAACTTGATTATGCGAAAAGTCAGAATTATCAGGGATACAAGGATATCAAGCTCAGTAATGGATTCAAAGACCCTTCCTTTGTTCGCGAAGTGCTTGCTTATGATATTCTGAGAAATTATATGCAGGCGTCTCTTTCTAATTATGCGCAGGTATATATCAATGGTAAATACATGGGACTTTATTCAAATACCGAAGTAGTTACAAAAACATTTGTTGACAAATATTTTTATTCAAACACGAATTCTTTTTTCTTCATGGATTATTTTGGAGGCAGTTTGAGTTACAAAGGACCCGACAGCACTCTTTATTATATGGCTTATACCATGAAATCAGATTATGGATGGAGCGATTTAATTAATCTTTGCAATATTCTTAAAAATAACATAAGCTTGATTGAAAATATTCTTGATGTTGACCGTGCGCTTTGGATGCTTGCTTTTGATAATGTGCTCGTGAATCTTGACAGTTACATTGGTCAGCCGCAGCACAATTATTACATTTATGAAGACGATAACGGAAGGTTTAACCCGATTGTATGGGACGTGAACGAAGCATTCGGCAACTTTATTAATAGCGGTACCGGAAACCTGACCATTCAGCAGGAGCAGACCATGTCGCCTATGCTGCACAGCAATGATTCGCTCTGGCCTCTCGTAAAAAAAATACTTGCGGTTCCTATGTTCAAACGCATGTACATTGCACATATGCGGACAATCGTAAGTGAAAATTTTACGAATAACAGTTATTATACTACAGGTAAGTATTTGCAGGGAATTGTTGATACTGCCGTTCAGTCGGATGTTAACAAATTTTATACATATACTGATTTCCAGAATAATCTGACAACCAATATCGGTTCAGGTCCTCAA
>JAQUPB010000085.1 GCA_029004185.1 Bacteroidales bacterium
CATAAGGGCAATCAAAGGAGATATTACGATGCAGATACCTTCTTTTGCAAGTCCCGGCAGTTGATAACAAATTGATTTACCGCCACCGGTAGGCATCAATGCCAACGTATCATTTCCTGCCATTACGGAATTTATAATTTCTTCCTGAAGCGGGCGGAAAGCTGTAAAACCCCAGTACTTTGTGAGTATTTGCTGAATAGCCATAAAATTATTAGCTGCAAGCTTTTAAAAAAAATATCCTGTTTATACTTTTAAATGTGAGCAACCTGAAGCCGGTAATCGGTAATCAGTAAAAAACACCAATTACCAAACACCGATAACCGATTACAAAACGCAGGGTTTTATTACGTTTTTAGTATAATATTATTTTTAAACAATACGAATCAAATTCCGAATCTACGTTATTTTAGTATTCCAAACCTTTTATTGCACCCGTATTCTGGTAATATAATATTTTGAATTTGTTTTTTCTTTTTGGCAGATAGGAAACTATTCCGTATTGCGAAACGGAAATATCGCATTGCTTCAATATTTCATTTCCTGATTTTAAAGTAAGTTTTGAAACAGCCGGTACTGTGTAAGAAAAACCGTTATTTTTTTCTTTAACCGGAGTAAAATTCTTTAGCTGGTTTTCATTTTTTTCTATAAGCAGAGTAACTTTGTTGCCGGATGAATCTTGTTTTGGCAATATTCCGTTATCGGAATCAAACCTGAAAATAAGATTCTCTTTTTTCAGGTTTGAAGAGTCTGGAATGAATGTAAATTTATATTTTAAGGTATTAGTGAATGTATATCCTGTAAAAAGTTGTATGTAATTTTGTATTTGATTGTCAATTTCGCTAATCATGAATTTTAATGTTTCGGATTGATAAGATACGTCGGATTCGCCAATAATGAGTGATATTCTTTCTTTCCGGAGTTTTGTGATTATTTCCGAAATCTCTTTTGCTTTTTCTTCATTTGATTTTTCGATGATAAATTTTGTCACTTTTTTGCGCTGAACAACGACCGTATCGATTAAAACTTTTTCTATTGAAGTATCGTATTTTATTTTCAGATTTTCGATAAACTGCAGGTCGGGTTTACCTGAAGCATCATCGTTTTTAATAATAATCTTTTTTTCAATATTGCTTTTTCCGGAATTAAAGTTTTTGAAAAAATTCACTGAAGAAATAACTCCGTTTTCGGTTAAATTAACAAACAGCCTGTTATGAAACCTTCTGTTCTTTGAACATTGAGGAAGTTCCACAAAAAAAGTTTTTTCTTTATCGGATATAAAATCATCTGAAATATTGATATCGGAAATTTCGTAATTCACGGAATTATTCATATAAACATCGGTAAGTCCCAGATATTTTGAAGCATATTGGGCAAGTGGGCCTTTGACAATTGTGGTTTTATTTACTGCAACATCAATGTCCAGGACTGTTTTCGGAAGAGTATAATAAACTCCGTATTTATCGTCAGCATTGAACTTATCGTCAACGTGAATTATTTTATAACTGGTGCATTGCGAAAATAAAATTATTATTAATAAAAATACCGCATGTATTATTTTCATAACCAATAAGTAGTATTAATTAAGAAAGATTTCTGATTGGATTAATAAGTAAATGATGAAACAAAAAAAGTAAAATATATGAATTTGATATTTTGGTTTCTTTAAAACTATTGTTGTGCTTCTTCGCTTTTTCCTAATTTAAACCGTAATCCAATTGTAAACATACTTTGATTATAATCGCCGAAAACATGCTTTAATTCAATAAAAGGAAAAACGGATTCGAGGTTTACCTGAAAACCAATACCCGCATTAAGCCCATATGTTGCTTTTTTTGTGCTGTTGTTTTCTCTGTCTTCACCTGTTATGGGCGACTTGTAATGAAATATGGTGTCAATTTTTGTATTTGCAATATTTAAACCGGCAATAGGATAAATTCCTATAACATCCCAATTAATTATGTAACGCAAATTAAGATTTGCATCCCATAATGCTGTGGTTTTGTCATAAGCAATAAAATTCTGGTTAAGCTTGGAAAATGATGATAGGCTAAGTTCCAGATTCATCTTCTTTTTGAAAAAAACAAAGAAACCCCCGACATTAATTCCGGCAGTACTGATTTGGGTTCCATAAGTAAATCCAGCTCCGGCACCGAATTTTTGGGCTTTTGTTGTTAAAAACAAAAATGAAAATGCTGTCAGTATTAATATGAACTTTTTCATGTGTATAAGATTTTGTGGTTAATTGAACTTTATAATTCTTTATATTAATTAGTTGCCGTATTTTAGCTTTTCTTTGTTACTCGCTCCCGCAAAAGCCCATTGAAAAACCTGCTCGTGAATATCCATGCCTTTCTTCGTTGACATTTGCACTGCACTTTTAATCATTTACGGTTTGTGCAAGCATTTCTGATTGCATGGATATTTCATAATTTTTAGATTTTATGTAATAAATTGAAAATGCAACATACAAAAATAGAAATTTATTTATAAAAAACTAATCTATTTTAAAAAATATACATTTTTTGATAATTACAAATAAATTTTTATTGCTCATAAACAGCAGTTCCTATTATATTTGTACTGCTGTTTGTAGATGATGATGCATCAAGTAATACTTCTATTTTTTTGTTGCTTAGCCTGTCGAGTTCCCATACAAATGTGGTGCCACCATTACCCCCGTATGCCGAAGCTAAAATTCCCTGCCCCGTCCATGCTCCAGAATATAATTTTATTATTATGCTTGATGCTGAATATGTAATAGTTTCTTTGGTTATTTGAAAGAAAACTTCTTCTTTTTTCTTTATGTCAAGGTCTTTATTTTTTCCCATAAAGAACCATCGTCCTTCTGATACAACTGATGGCGGAACATTTATTTTGTTGGTGCTGACTGCCTTTATAAAAGTTCCGTCTTTTCTTATTGTCATTGTTTCGCTGTATGAATAGGAAATCGTTGGTTTGCTGCTTACGGTTTCTGTCATATAAGTGCCGTCATAGCTGAATTGCTGTGTACCCGAATTTGAATTCACAAAAGTATATTCATACCTTTTTAAAACCCAGTCACCTGCAAGCCTCGCTTTTCTCGAACGGAATGAAAGCCATGAGTCATGATCACCTTTATTGCATGAAAGAAAAAAGAAAGCTATGAATAATACCTGCAATATTAACAGGGGGATTTTGATTTTTTTTGTCATTGATTTTTTGAAAGCTTAATTATTATTCTCGATTTCCATAAGAACATCGTCTTTCATCACAGTATCGCCGGGTTTTATGTTTATTTTTTTTACTATTCCCGAAACATGTGTTCTGATTTCATTTTCCATTTTCATTGCCTCAAGTATAAGCAACGGGTCGTTTTCCTTAACTGCAGCACCTTCTTCAGCAAGAAGTTCGATGATTTTTCCCGGCATCGGAGCAAGCACATCTTCTTTTTTTGAACCATCAAGTATTTTTTCAAGGTGTTTTTTCCTGTTGAATGAAATAGGTGTTTCAACAGTAAACTTGTAACTTACACCATTGATAAGAATGGTATATTTATTCTGGCTTCTTTCAAGAATTTCCATTGGATATTTCAGATTTCCCAGGACTATGTACGTGAAACCGTCTGTTCCTTCTTCGATCTGAACATTCAAAACTTTTTTATTTACCTTAATAATATTTTCGGGACTGATATTTACTTCAAACTTACTTTTATCACTAATGGTAATATATTTTATTGTTGAGGCGCTATCACTCGATTTAAAAAGAATATTCATAAAGATTTATTTTTAATTTTTACGATTAACTAATAACAATTAACTTTTTGTTACAATGACTTCATTCTTTTATTAAGCACCCATGCGCTTATGTTTTTTCGTCTGTCGTGTTCAAGATTTGACTCTTTATAACTTGTAGCTTCAGCGTGGTAATCAACAGTAGCCAGAAGTGCAGCCAGCATTTCTTCTTCAGGTTCATGGTAACAAGGGTCATCAAGTTCTTTCCCTATGAAATCAGTGCTTATGTTTCCTTTTACGAATGCCTTATTGTTTAAAACTGCTTTGAAAAAAGGAACTGTTGTTTTCAGCCCTTTTATTCTGAATTGATTTAATGCTTTCAGGGTATTTTGAATGGCTTTGGTTCTGGTATCTCCGTGAACGATTAATTTTGCAATCATCGAATCGAAATCGGAAGTAATTGCAGAACGTTCCTGAATGCCTGTGTCAATGCGTATGTTTGTACCTTTTGGTAAAACGAGCATGTCAATAATTCCTGTATTCGGTGAAAAATTGGATTGAACATCTTCGGCGTTTATTCTGCATTCAATTGCCCATCCTTCAAGATCTACGTTGCTTTGTGTATATGGAAGTTTTTCGCCTTCTGCAATTCTTATCTGCATTTCAACAAGATCGGAATGTGTTATCATTTCGGTTACGGGATGTTCTACCTGAATGCGGGTATTCATTTCCATAAAATAAAATTTCCTGTCTTTGTCAAGCAAAAACTCAACGGTACCGGCATTTTCATATTTCACTGCCTTTGCCATTTTAATTGCAGTATCACCCATTTTCTTTCTCAGTTTTTCATCAAGTGCAATTGAAGGTGCTTCTTCAAGAAGTTTCTGATGGCGTCTTTGAATTGAACATTCCCTTTCCCCGAGATGAATTACATTCCCGAACTTATCCCCGAAAACCTGAAATTCAATATGCCGCGGTTTATAAAGATATTTTTCAACAAAGAGAGCAGGATTGTTGAAAGCTTTTTCGGCTTCGGAAGATGCCTGCTTGAAAAGCTTTTCCATTTCCGATGCTTTTTCAACAATGCGCATTCCTCTTCCGCCGCCGCCGGCAACGGCTTTAATAATTACAGGATATCCGATTTTTTTTGCAACTTTAACTGCATCATTAACATTTTTTACTTCACCTTCGCTTCCCGGAATTAAGGGAATGCCGCTTGCAGTAGCAATTTTTTTCGCAATGGTTTTTTGTCCCATGTTATAAATTACTTCATGCGAAGGTCCTATGAATATTATATTTTCTTCTTTGCATCGTTTTGCGAAACCTGGGTTTTCGGCTAAAAATCCATACCCGGGGTGAATTGCCGTAATTTTTTTCTCTTTTGCAAGCGCAACTATTCCTTCAATATCAAGAAACTCGGAAGCAAAAGCAGGATTTTCGGGAATTTCAAAAGCATCATCAGCCAACTCAAGATATAAGGCATTGGCATCTTTCCTGGATTTAATAACATAAGTTTTTATTCCCAGTCGCTTGGCAGTTTTTATTATTCTCACTGCTATTTCCCCTCTGTTTGCAACTAAAATGCTTTTGATTTTCATCTTTAAGAAATTATATTGTCAAATTGTTAAATTGCTAAATTGTTAAATTGTTGTTTGTATATTTTACCAATTAATTAATTGATTTTGGTAATTTTTGTAATTCATTATATATATAATTATATTGTTCAATTGCCAAAGTTTTTCTTTTCTTTGATTTTTCGTTCCAGTCAAGCGATTCCAGTACAGAACCATTTGCATATCTGAAGAATTTAATTTTATCTTTTTTACCGTATCTTCCAAAACCTTCTGCAATATTTGCAGAAACCGAATCAACCGATCTTACAAATTGCTTACCCAAAGTATCTATTTCAAAGTGTTTCCATTTAATGACAATGTCCCAGACATAATTGCTCAAATGAAAAGCTATCTTGTATGCCTCAATATCATTAAGCTTCAAATACTTCTTATTATCCATTTACTTTTTTAACAATTTGACAATTTAACAATTCAGCAATTTTTACAATGGAATATTTCCATGTTTTCTTGCCGGCTTGAGATCTTGTTTATTTTCGAGCGCTTCAAAAGCAGCAATTAATTTCATTCGTGTTACCGCAGGGTCAATAACTTCATCAATAAGCCCTTTTTCATAAGCAACATAAGGATTGGCAATTTCCAGTCTGTATTTTTCAGCCATTTCTTTTTTGAATTGCTGGGGATTTTCGGCTGCTTCAAGTTCTTTTCTGTAAAGAATTGCAACGGCACCTTCGGGACCCATAACGGCGATTTCGGCGGTAGGCCATGCAAAGTTAAAATCGCTTCCGAGGCGCTTGCTGTTCATTACACAATACGCTCCGCCATATGATTTTCTTAGGATAACCGTTATTTTAGGAATTGTGGCTTCGCTGTATGCATACATTAATTTTGCCCCGTGTTTTATAACACCGCCATGTTCCTGATTAATTCCCGGTAAGAAACCCGGTACATCTTCAAGTGTTAATACGGGAATATTGAAAGCATCGCAAAATCTCACAAATCGTGCCCCTTTCATTGAAGAATTAATGTCAAGGCATCCTGCCAGAACTTTCGGCTGATTTGCCACGATTCCTATTGTTTTTCCGTTTAACCTTCCGAAACCTATAACAATATTCTGAGCAAAATTTTCCATCACTTCCAGAAATTTTTCTCCGTCAACGATTAATTTTATTACATCTTTTATGTCGTAAGCTTTGTTGGCGTCATCCGGAACTATGTCGCGGAGTTTATCAACAGGACCAATTGTCGCTCCGTTTGTTTTTGATTGAGGAGCGTCTTCCATGTTGTTCGACGGAAGATATGAGAGAAGTTTCTGAACTCCCAGCAAAGTATTTTCTTCATCTTCGTAAATAAAATGAGCCACACCGCTTTTTTTTGCATGAGCAGGAGCGCCTCCTAAATCTTCAAATGTCACTTCTTCATTTAAAACTTCTTTAACAACATTGGGACCGGTAACAAACATATAACTTGTTTTATTTGTCATGAAAACAAAGTCAGTTAAAGCAGGGGAATAAACAGCGCCTCCTGCGGCGGGACCCATGATTACCGAAATCTGAGGAATAACTCCTGACGAAGCTACATTCCTGTAAAATATGCTTGCATATCCGGCTAAACTCATAACCCCTTCCTGAATTCTTGCACCACCCGAGTCCATGAGACCTACTATGGGAGCTCCCATTTTAAGAGCCATGTCCTGAACTTTATTTATTTTGGCGGCATGAACAGAACCAAGTGAACCGCCCATTACAGTAAAATCCTGAGCATAAATAAAAACCAATCTTCCGCTGATTTTTCCGTGACCAGTGATCACTCCGTCGCCCATTACTTTTTTTACCGTTCCGAAACCGGCATCGGCAGGTTGTGCCTGTGCATCAATTTCATCGAAAGTTCCGGGGTCTAATAAAATATCTATTCTTTCTTTAGCGGTAAGTTTACCTTTGGAGTGTTGTTTTTCACGGGCTTCTTTTCCCCTCAGTTCCTTAATGATTTCGTTTCTTTTAGTGAAATCCTGAAAACGCTTTCCTTTAACGTCCATTTACAATTGATTTAATTATTGTTTAAATAATAAATAATTTCAGTAAAGTTTTTAAGAAAAAAATACCTTCCCAAGTTAATGCAAAGGTAGTAATTTTTAAAAAAACAAGAAATATTGAAAATGGCTGATTTTTAATACTTTAAGTAAATTAGTGTTAAAACAATTTGGTTTTACAATAGTAATCAGTAATCAGTAAAATAAACGACAAAGAAAATATTAAACCCAATGATTAGTAAGGAAAAAAAATCGCGACCGATTACCGGTTACTGTTTACTGATAACCTGTACCCTGATATTAAAACAGATTATTAAAGAATTAATTATTTTACAAAAAAGAAATCATCCTTGATATTTGTGTTTACCTCAAGGCTTTCAACAGAAAATCCAACAGTTTGAGAACCGAAAGTCATTGCTTGCGTGAAAGGAAATTTTACTCCCTTTATTTCTTTATAGTCGGAGTAGTCTATTGTGCCTCCTTCGCCTTCAATAGCTCTTACTTTCAAACCTGTAGTTATATCAAAATAATAGTAATATTTATTTCCGTTTGGTGTTAAAAATTCAATTTTATAAGCTTCCTTATCATTTATTTTTTCTGTTCCGAGCAAATTAATTTTGATGCCGAGTTCAGCATATTTTAATTCGAGGAACATTACAGACTGGATTTTCATATCGGTAAGTTCCTTATCTTTTAAATCCTGTGTGCCCATGGGGGAAACGATTTTTCCGCTGGTTCCGTCAAAAATTCTTGTTGTAACTACTTTACCATTCATACTTGCTTCCAGCAATGATTTGTTCGGAGCTTTTTTATAAAAAGTAAATGTTAATTCCATTCCCTGAACTTTGCCTTTCAATTTCGTTGAATAATCATTTATTTTGCCGAGACTTTTTTCGCCTCCTATTGCTTCAATGTAATTTTTAATAATGGATTCTGCGGTAATTCCACTTGGTGCCGGTTTTAATTTTTCCTTATAATTATATGTTTCTCCATTGAAGTCATAATATGTTATCGGACCGCTTACGGAGAATTTTTTTACTTTATCTGCAATTTCCGAAGAATTTCCTACAATAAAAATATAAGCATTATCGGGCTTTATGAACTTTTTTGCCATTGCCTGCACATCATCGGGAGTAACAGCGGCAATCTTTTTCAGATAAGTGGCATAATAGTCTTTTGGCAAATTATATCTTTCAATGTTGATTGCAAAATTTGCCAGTGTTTGCGGCTCTTCCAGCGATAATGCAAAATTTCCGGAAATATAATTTTTCACAAGTTCGAGTTCCTTCTCGGGAACTTTTTCTGTTACAAGCCTGTTCATTTCACCTAATATTTCTGTGAGTGCACTGTCGGTAACGGAATTTCTCACACTTGTATATGCCTTGAAATTTGAAACCAGAATATCGGGATTAATTGCCGAATAAGCCCCGTAAGTCCATCCGTGTTTTTCGCGCAGGTTTACAAATAAACGTGCTATTCCTCCACCAAGTACTGCATTCATAACTCTTACTTTTACGGCATCTTCTTCTCCGGGTTTGAGGTCAACGGGATAAGTTACATTTATAACGGACTGTACGGCATCGGATTTATCAACCATGGCTACCGCGGTTAAAGGCGGAGCTATTGGTGTGGGATATGCATTTTTGGGCACTTCCGCTTTTTGCCACTTTCCGAAATACTTTTCAATCAGCGGTTTTATTTCTTTCATAGTAGTGTTACCCACAATTGCGAGGTATGAAATATTAGGTCTGAAAAAACTTTTATAATAATTTGTACATATATCAAGAGTAACATTATCAACCGATTTCTCTGTCATGATTTCACCGTAAGGATGTTTCTTGCTGAAAATAACAACAGGAGAAACTCTTTCGGACAGAGCGTTGGGGTCATTCTGAATTGCTTCAAGTGCAGATTTGGCTTGCTTTTTTATTTTATCAAGTTCTTCCTGCTTAAAATTTGCATTAATGACAATATCCGAAACTATTCCCAGAAGTTTTTCGGTATGCTTTTTTAACGAAGAAGCATACATGCTGTTTAAACTTGTGTTTAATGCAGCGCCTATGAAATCTATTTGTTCATCAATCTGATCTTTTGTGCGTGTTGTAGTTCCTGTTTTTAAAAGCTGTCCCGTGAAATCGGCATATCCTTTCACGACACCTTCGAGAACAACATCATAATTAAAAATCAGCGAAAAAGAAATTACAGGCAATTTATTGTTTTCAATAACGAAAACTTTTAATCCGTTCGGTAAAACGAAAGATTCGTAATTTCCGAGTTTTATTTCGGGAGCTGGTCCCGGAGCAGGCTGCTTGCTTCTGTCAACCTGTGCGGATATTGAAAGAGACAACAATAAAAGCAAAGTGCAAAAAATATTTTTTCTCATTTTTAAAATTTTTTTATTATTATTTTTATTTATAAATTACGTTGTTAATTTGAATCAAAAGTTGAATTTTATAATTATTAAAGAAATAGCCACTAAGACACGAGGACACAAAGCTTCACAAAGAAAAATTAAAATAAATAGCTAATACAACTTAGTGTAACTTGGTGACTTTGTGTCTTTGTGGCAAAAATACTTTTTTCTCATTTTTCCCTTCCTTTATTTTTCTGAAGATTTAGGTAAATAATACAAAACGACTCTGTTCTCTTTTGTCAGGTATTGGTTGGCAACGCGCTTTATGTCATCTTTCGTAACACTCAGATATTTGTTGATTTCAGTATTAATAAGATTGGCATCGCCGAAGTAAACATGATAATCGGAAAGATTTTCAGCAATTCCGAGTACATTTGAATTTTTATTTATGAAGTCATTTTCAACTTTATTTTTTAATTTCTGAAATTCATTTTCGCTAAGCGTTTCAGTTTTTACTTTTGTTATTTCAGTTTCAATTGATTTTTCGAGTTCTTCGGTAGCAATGCCCATATTGGGAAGACCAAAAACAATAAATAATCCCGGGTTTTCAAGTGCAAACGGAAAAGCGGCAACCTGCATTGCTTTCTGTTGTTTGTCAACTATTGATTTATATAAACGTGAACTTTCGCCATCGGAAATAAGCGTTGTGAGCATGCTTAATGCATAGTAATCTTTGGTGCCTTGTGCCGGCATGTGGTAAGCCATGATTATTGCAGGAATCTGGATGTTATCAAAAACAGTATCCCTCACTTCTTTTGTTTGAGGCGGCTCAATTTCTTTGGGGCGGTAAATTTCCCTGGTACCTTTTGGAATATCTCCGAAATAATTTTTTATCAGTTCTTTTGTTTTATCAATGTCAATATCACCGGCAATGGAAATTGTTGCATTCTGCGGAACATAATAGGTATCGTGAAATTCCCTGAATTCTTCGATTTTTGCTTTATCGATATATTGAGCAGAACCAATCGGAGTCCAGCGATATGGGTGAACCTTGTATGCATGAGAAAAAGTTTGCTCGAGTATTGTGCCATATGGTCTGTTATCAATCCCTTGCTTTCGTTCTTCTTTTATTACGTTTCTCTGTGTTTCAACACCCGTTGAATCAATTCTGAGATGAAAAAGCCGTTCCGATTCAAGCCATAAGCCGAGTTCAAGCTGGTTCGATGGCAGTTTTTCGAAATAAAAAGTCCTGTCGAAAGATGTGTTTGCATTATTGCTTCCTCCGGCATTCTGAACAATTTTGAAAAATTCACCCCTGTTTATGTTTGGTGAACCTTCGAACATAAGATGTTCAAAAAAGTGAGCAAATCCGGTTCTGTCGGGTTTTTCATTTTTCGAACCCACATGGTAGGAAATTGAAACGGCAACAACAGGCGTGGAGTTATCCCTGTGCAATATCACATGCAGTCCGTTTGGCAAATCATATTCCGTAAAACTGATTTTGCTCTCATAAACATCGCTTTTTTGAGGCGCTTTCTGCTGTGCATTTGTTTTGCAGAAAAAACAAATGAGCAAAACGGGTAATAAGAGTTTTGATAATTTATTCATAAAAAAGAATTTTTATTTTAATTAATTTTTCCTGAATTTAATTCAAATCGAAATTAATCACATTATAATGTAGAACAAAAATTTTATTCCGTTAGGAATGTAATGTTGGTAGAAAAAATTATTGAAATTATTGTTTCGCTCCGGCGGAGCGAGATCATTTCGTATTTATATATTCTACCAACATTTTGCTCCTACGGAGCTATTTATAATTTTCTATTTCTTTCATTCCGGCTTCTTTCTCTTCCTCCTTTTTCTCAACGACTGCTTCACAAATGTAAAAATATTTCTTAAAAATAATAATTCATCTCTTTTACAAAAACAAAACTCCAACTCCGCCAACAGCAATAAATGCACCGAGAATTTCTTTCCATGTTGGTTTTTCTTTAAAAATTAAAACCGAAGGAATAATTATCAGCACAGGTATAATAGCCATAATTGTTGAAGCAACACCCGTTGTGGTATATTGAACGGCGAGCAGGGAAAATGAAACACCAAGAAAAGGACCGAAAACAGAACCTATAGAAATCCTTAACATTCCTTCTTTATTTTTAAATGCATCTTTAACATTAACCCAGCGTTTAAGAAATGTTACAATGAAAATGAAACCGATTATTCCTGTTATTACTCTTATCTGGGTGGCGGCAAAAGCATTGTAACTTCCCATTCCGTATTTGCTTAAAACAAGTCCTCCCGCCTGACCTAATGCACCACCAAATGCAAACAACAAGCCTTTAACGGGATATGAAACTTTTATTTTTAAATTATTGTCATCCGGATTTTTTTTCTTCTGAAGTATCACTATTGTCACTCCGGTTATGGTAACAAACATTCCGAAAGCACCTTTTATAGAAAGAATTTCTCCCATTAACAGCCATCCTATAAGAGCCGTAAGCGGCGGAACAAGGCTCATTACAAGCATTGAAATTCTTGCCCCGATTATTAAATATGATTTGAAAAGAAATAAATCGCCTATAACAAAACCTATAAAACCCGACAGCGACAACCATAACCACATTCGCAAATCCGCATCGGAAGGGAAAAATAAACCTCTTGATGAATATGTATAAAGACCAAGCAAAACAAATGCAATGCTTAAACGGATAATATTCACGGGCAGCGAACCTACTTTCCGTCCTGCCGATTCAAAGGCAAGGGCTGTGAAAGTCCAGCAGATTGCGGTAAGCAGCGCTATAAATTCCCCGAAGTGATTTATAAACATTGAAAAATTAAAATATTAAAATATTAAAAAATTGAAAGATTAATTTAGTCAAAAGTATAAAATCTATTTAATCTAACCTATTCTTGAACTTTCTGCTAATAACATCTTCGAGCCATGAGCTTCGAGCTACGAGTAAAAACAAAGATTAACTATAAACATTTTATTATTTTGCTAATAATAAAAGTTTAAAATTGTATGTTTGTATCGAAAAATAAAGTAGTTTGCTAGTTTAAATTTAGCTCGAAGCTCGTGGCTCGAAACTCGAAATTCAAAAATAATTAATAAAGCAAGA
>JAQUPB010000086.1 GCA_029004185.1 Bacteroidales bacterium
TTATAAAACTCATAACTAACAAGACAGTTGAAGTCAGAAAAATAATAAATGAATAATGCCCAAAGATGATGAGTAATACCTTCAAAAATGAAACCTGCGAACATTTTAAAAATACAGACACTTGACAAAGGTTGGTCAGACAAAGATAACATAATGCTTAATGCCTGTTTTCAGCTACTCACAGATTGTATTGAAAATGAAAAATTGCTTAAGATGACTGACTGGAACCAGGATAAAAATTTTAAGCAAGCCAAAAAGGAAATAGACAAACTTTATAAATGGTGGAAAAAAAGAATAAAATACGAAAACAACGGAAAGGTAGATCCGGTTTGGACAGTCAACCAGCACGACAAGGACACTGAAATGTTAATCCGGCTGGTCAAAATAAGAAAATATCTCTGGACATGAATTGATTTTTTTATTCCGATAGGAATATGATGTTGGTAGGAAACATATAAGAATTATTGTCTCGCTCCGTCCGGAGCGAGATTTTTTGTGTTTGTTTATTCTACCGATATTTTGCTCCTACGGAGCTGTTCTCAACCATTCGCGAAAAACATTTTTGTATATGTATTTTTCCTGAAGACAACATATATAAGTAAAAAATATTTGTCGGCACATTTTAGAATTCGCTTGGAAATTCTTGGGATTTGTAAAAAAGAGGGATTTAAAAGTAATATTTCTTTGAAAACATCCTATTTTTGTATGATATTTCAGACATTTTGAGTGATTTCTCAGACATTTTGTATGAAATATCATACAAAAGAAATAAAATTCAATCAATCCGCGCCAGCGTGGAAAACCAATAAACTATTTTAACATTTCCGAAAATTCTTCTTCCGAAATAATTTTAACATTTAATTCTTTTGCTTTTTTATATTTCTCGGGACCTGTATTTTCGCCCGAAACAAGATAATCGGTTTTTGAGGAAACGGAACTTACATTCTTGCCTCCGTTTTCTTCAATTGTATTTTTTATTTCATCTCTCGAAAAATTCTTAAAAGTACCACTCACCACAAATGATTTTCCCTGGAGTTTATCTGATTTTATTTTCGAAGCATTTGCTGTTATTTCAAATTGTATCCCTTTATTTCTGAGCCGTTCAATTATTTTAACATTATTTTTATTCCTAAAATAATTAATAACGCTTTCGGCAATCTTATCCCCTATTTCTTCAACTTCAATCAATTCATCGAAAGTTGCTTTTGCAATATTATCAATGTTTTTAAAATAAAATGCTAATTTCTTTGCAATATTTTCACCTACATAACGAATTCCTATTGCATACAAAACCCTTTCAAATGTTACCTTTTTCGAATTCTCTACTCCTTTTAAAATATTTTCTACTGTTTTTTCCTTAAAACTTAATTTCTTTTCTTTTTTATTCTCAGTTGCCTTAAAAACTTTTTCCAGACCTATTAATTTATCATAAGTCAGATCGTACAAATCGGCAAAATTATTTACAATGCCGTTATCATATAGCATTTCAATTTTTCCTTCACCCAAACTTTCAATGTTCATTGCTTTACGGCAAATAAAATGTTCGAGTTTTCCTTTTATCTGCGGCGGGCAATTTTCTTCATTCGGACAATAATGATTCGACTCATTTTCTTTTCTTACCAAAGGAGTATTACATTCAGGACATTTCTCAATATACTTCACAGGAACTGAATTTGCAGGTCTTTTTGATATTTCTATTCCTGTAATTTTAGGAATCACATCACCGCCTTTTTCAACATAAACCATATCGCCTGTTCTAACGCCTAATTTTTCAATGACATCTGCATTGTGCAGTGTTGCGCGTCTCACAACACTTCCTGCAAGTTGCACGGGTTCAAGATTTGCAACCGGAGTAATCGCGCCTGTTCTTCCAACCTGAAAATCTATTGAAATGAGTTTTGTTAAAACCTCTTCTGCTTTAAATTTATATGAAATCGCCCAGCGCGGTGATTTAGCAGTAAAACCAAGTTGTTCCTGCAATTTATATGAATTCACTTTTATAACTACGCCGTCAATATCAAACGGAAGGTCTTTTCTTTTTTCATTCCACAGCGAAATATAACTAAAAACACCGTTTATATCTTTGCACTTAACCATATAATCCGAAACCTTGAAACCCCACTCTCTCGCTTTTCTCAGGTTTTCGTAATGAGAATCAAAAGGCAAATTTTCGCTGAGCATATGATATAAAAAACAATCCAATCCGCGTTTTGCAACTTCCGATGAATCCTGCATTTTTATGCTTCCTGCCGCGGCATTGCGTGGATTTGCAAAAAGCAATTCGCCGGTTTCCTCGCGTTCATCGTTAATCTTTTCAAAACTTTTGCGGGGCATTATTATTTCACCGCGTATTTCGAATTCAGCGGGGAAGCCATCGCCTTTTAACTTCAGCGGAATGCTTTTAATGGTTCTTATGTTTACAGTAACATCATCGCCGCTTTCACCATCGCCTCTTGTAACTGCCTGAAATAATTTACCATTTTTATAAGTTAATCCAATTGCCACGCCGTCAAATTTTAATTCACATACATATTCAAAATCATTGCCGATTGCTTTTTTAACTCTTTCATCAAAATCCTTAAGGTCATCTTCGGAATATGTATTTCCAAGCGAAAGCATCGGATATTTGTGGGCAACCTGTTTAAATTCTTTTGTAATACCACCGCCCACTCTATGTGTCGGTGAATCGGATTGAGCATATTCAGGAAATTCTTTTTCAAGCTCAATAAGTTCTTTCATCAGCATATCAAACTCATAATCGCTTATTACCGGTTTTGCCAGATTATAGTACAACCTGTTGTGCTCTTCAATTTTTTCCGTTAATTCCTGAATTCTTATTTTAGCTTCTTTCTGATTCATAATAAAAGTGACAACAAAAATGTTGTTAATAATTTACAAATATACTACAAGCGGTTAAAAACTTAACTTTTTATTAAATAAAATTGTTTAATTGTTTTATTGTTTAATTGCTATAAATTAAATAGCAATAATACATGTTATAAAGCAAAAACAACAATTTGACAATTTAAAGATTTAACAGTTTATAATATTTTGAACCGCCTCGTCTCGAAACAGCCAGGTATAAATGGAAAAAATATTTTTTTTAATTTTGTTTTTTTAGCGAAATATAAAAAAACGCTGATAAGTTTTTTATCAGCGTTTTACCGGAAGTTTGCTTTTGATTATTGGCAAACCATATTCTTATAATCTGTTCCCCAGCAATGCCATAGATTATCACCGAAGTGCAACGGGTCTTTTACATGCCCGTCGTGGGATGATAAGTTAGCTTCAATGTTTAGTGTATTGTTTTTTGCTTTGTCAAAAATAGTATAGTATCCATTATAAGGTGTATTGGCTGTTACGCCATATTCGATATACGATCCGTTGCCTGCATCGCTTGCAATAACATTTGTATATCTTATATCATATATGTCGTTGCTTGCGTTTTTATGCCAGATAATATCAATATAAGGTGAAGGATTGGAAGCATTGTAGTTAAGGTGCCATTCTCCTGCTGTTCCGTCAACCTTGGAATCGCCGGTAAACCATAAAACATCCTGAAAACCTTTCTCCTGGCTGATGAACATTTCCCAGTGCACATCGCTCCCTGTAACTTTTGCTTTAAGAGTTGCAGTATATTTTGCAAACAGATAAAAATCATATGTCCATATCCATTTCTTTTCTTTTTTGTTCCATTCAACGTCATGATTGAATGATTCACAAAATGCAAGTACGGGAACTGCAAGATTGATTGTTAAAACAACATTCCAAAACACAAAATTACCGGCAGCATGCAGATAATTATTGTATGTTGTGTCGCGCATAAGTCCCCTTCCGGTTTTTGTTGAATCAATTTCAGTCAGATTCATTTGCATTGTGCTTTTTGGGGGAATTGTAGGAACCGGACCGCGGTCCTTTTTGCAACCGGTAGTTGCAATTAATGATATCGCAAATATCATTAAGAAAATTTGCTTTCCTTTTACTAATGTTTTCATGGTTTGATTTTTTTTAGTTAATATTTTTATTTCCCATAATACACACAATTCATTTTATACCCCTATAAAGATTTTTTTGTTTCTTCAAATATAATAAATATTTTTAAATTAATCTATAATTTTAAAAAAACAATCATCAGATTAATGCGTTTTGACGAATAAATTGTTTAGGGAGAGTTTACCTATATAAAACAATCAAGTGGATTTTCAACAGGTTACAACTTAAAATTAACAGAAAGATTAATTACTCTCCCGTCAACAGGCGCCCAGATTTCTTTAAACGAAGGATTATTATAAGGAGCAATAACAATATTTTCGTGCTTTGTTTGCCTGTAATCCAGAACATTTTCACAGTTTAAAACAAAAGTCATCTTTTTATAAACATATTTAATCATCGCCGCTACGAACAAATATTCCGGCGATCTGTTATATTCGTCAATATATTGCTCACCGATATAAGATGTTTCCACTCCTGCAAGAAGATTGTCAGTAAATTCATATGATATGACCGTAGAAAACTTATTTTTTGCTATCAGAATCATATTTGTGTTTATAGTGTCATATTCTTTTCTTGCATCGGTATAAACATATCCGAGATAGGCTTCAAATTTTTTATATTTTATTCTCACATACATTTCTATTCCCTGAGTCACGAGCGATTTAGTAGCATTATAAAATTCAATAAAGTTATTTGTATCTCTCCTGAAAATTATAGGTTCATTAATCTTTGTATAAAAAAGAGCAGGATTAAATGTGAGTGATACTTCATCAAATAATAGTTTCTGATAATTCAGATCGCAGTTAAAACCCAATGAACTCTCGGATTTCAAACTCTTTCTCATTGGAAGTATTTCGGTATAATCTCTTTCGTCGGTTCCCTGGTTAAAATAAGAAGGTGTCTTGTATCCCATTCCCCCTGCTATTCTTGCGCTCGTGTATTTGCTCAATTTAAAAAGCATGCAAACCCGCGGCAAAACGAAAGTCCCCTGATTGCTGTTTATATCAGCCCTGATGCCGCTTTGAAGACTGACAGGCTTAAATAACTTCCAGTCGCTTTGTATAAAAACACCTGTTGTATTTTCATTGAAATTCGCTATTTTCAGGTCGGGATTATTTTTTTTGTCAAACATTTCACCGTTCAGATTGCAGCCAAGGACAAGGTTATTTTCATTTTTTTTCTTCAGGTAACTTACCTCCGTATAATATGAAATCTGCCGTGCGTTCATTACAAACAAATTAGTTTCCATAGCCTGATCAAACAGACTTATTGTTCCTTTTGCCGAAAACGTTTCATTCGTATTGATGCGTCTTTCATATACAACATCAAAACTATTCCTGAAAGATTCATTATAAATATAAAACTGATGAAGTGAATCTGTTTCTCCTTTCAACACTTTCACATCTCCGCCTTTTCTGTTTTCATAATCCGACGAAATGCCAAAAATAATTTTACTGTTTTCAGGAAGATAAAAGAAGAAGCGCGGATGAATGAAAACATTATTTATTTCAGGAATATCAGTAAAACCATCTCCGTCAACATCAGTCGCTTTCTGGTATGTTCCGCCGAGAAAACAATTGTAACCGAAATTACCTTTCAGATTTGATATGTATGCATTAACATTGCTTTCATTCAAAGAAGACTGGTTAATAGTAATGCTTTTTTCAAAAACATTTTTTTGCGGTTCTTTTGAAATAATGTTTATTAAACCTGCAATTGCGCCACCGCCATATAAAGTAGATGATGCTCCTTTTATGATTTCAATCTGTTTTATATCCAGCGGCGGAATCTGAAGGATGCTGAAACTTTCTGAATACCCTCCGAATATAGGCATTCCATCTCTCAGATACTGCGTGTATTTTCCCTGCAATCCCTGTATTCTTATGTCGGCACTTCCGGTAACCGGTGATGTTTGTTGCAATTGTATCCCGGCAATATCACCCAATAAACTTGCAATATTTCCGGGTTTAATTCCGTTCTCTTCATTAAGGTCATCATTGCCCAGAACTTCTATTTTTGTCGGCAGGTCTTCGATTCTCGAATTTGTACGGAAAGAAACAACATTCACCTCTTCAAGTTCTTTTGAAATTGAAACCAGATAAACGTTTATTATGCTGTCGGAAAGTTGTTGGGGAAAAACAATTTTTAATGTTTTTACAGAATACCCTATAAATGAAAATAAAATCTGCTGTTCACCATCCGGAATGTTTTTAACTTCAATCTTCCCTTTTAAATCGGATGTAGCACCGATGTTTGTGTTTTTAACAAGAGCATTTGCCCCAATAATTATTTCCTTTGTTGCACTGTCTGCCACAACGCATCTGAATGTATTTTGCGCAAAGGAAATGCTTACTGCAAGCAAAAAAAATAAAACAAGTATTTTTCTTTTATCAGGTTTAATCAAAATATTACTTTTTGCAAATATCATTAAATTTTAAAAATTAATCAGTGCTTAAATTTTATTTTAAGCACTGATCAGTTAAAAGCGTATTGATTTTAAAGAAAGGTTAAACTTACTTTTTATATCGGAAATCCTTTTTCTTTCTTTGCTTCTTTCACTTCATGTTTTTTGATAAACTTACCGCTTACATCAAAAACATATTCCATATTTCCTGCTTTTATTTCGTACAAAGTTTCACCTTTGTTTGTAACCGCCTTAGCAACCGGTTCTTTTATTTTAGCGCCCTTTGCATCTTTAGAAATATAATCTAAAATTACTTTAGGCAATGTTGAAGATTGAACCGCAGTTTCGGTTTCAATCACATTTCCTTTAAGGTCAAATTCAACAGTCATTGGGCTATCATTAACTTCAAATTCATATTCGATATTTTCGCCTTCTTTAACGATATTCTTCACTTCAGCTTTAGGAAACATTTCTTTGAATTTTGCTTTAATGTTTGCCGGAGGTTCAACATTCTCTGCTTCTGCTCCCTCTCCTGCTTCTTCATTTTCTTCTCCAACTTCTTCTTTATTGCATTTTTTTTCAATCACATTACCTGTTGCATCAAAAGCAGCAGATTCTTCTTCTTCAAATTCTGCTTCATATTTGCCGTCCACAAGCGCCCATTCAACTTCTTCCGCATCAGGATGCAGCAATACGAACTTTGACCTCACAGCTGCAGGCACGTCTTTTTCTTCAACTTCAGTTTCGGTTTTCACAATATTTCCTGTTGAATCAATTTCAACTGTCATTTCTTTGCTGCCTGATTCAAATTCGGCTTCATAATTGCCTTCTTCTTTCACCCATTCAACCTTTGTGGCATCGGGGAAAGCAGCCGCAAATTTTGCTTTGACATTTGCAGGAAGGTTTTTTTCATCAATTTTTTTATCCTTGCATTTGTCGTCTTTATCGCGGCAACAACTTGTCATTGCCACAATAACAACCAGTGATAATAATAGATTTTTCATAATTTTTTATTTTTTAGGTTTAATAATTACAAATTAAATAAAAGAATCTGGAGCAAATTTGTAGTTTATTGAAATCATTAAAATTTTATTTCAATCTCATGAGTGTTATTTGAGTAATTATAATTTACCCCGAAATTGTAATTATCGCAAATTTCTTTCACAATTGACAATCCTAGACCCAATGATTCGGAGCTGTCATTATCCTTACTAAATCTCTCAAAGAGGCTATCCGGCTTAATCTTTAAAGGTAACCCGGAGTTGGAAACCACAAGCCTATCAGTTTTTAAAATAATTTCAATTTTGCCATTATCAACATTATATTTTATTGCATTGTTCAAAAGGTTTGAAATCAAAATATCGGCAAGCAACGGGCTGATGTTTAATTTCACGTTTTCATTCAGATTTTTAATTATTGATATTCCTTTTATTTTTATAATATCCTCAAAGTTTTCAAGTTTCTTCTCAATTACCGCATTCATATCAACATTATTGGCAATGGCAAACTGCCTGTTCTTGATTTTTGTCAAAAGCAGTAATCCCTGATTTAGTTTCGACAATCTGTTTGACGACTCATATATTGAATGAATTAATTTCATTTGTTCGCCATCAATATTTTCGTGTTGCATTAAAATTTCAAGTTTCGATTTTATTATTGCCAGCGGAGTTTGTATTTCGTGCGCCGCGTTTTCAGTAAACTTTTTCAGTGAAACATAATCACTGTACATTTTATCGGTCATCCTGTTAATAACGGAATTCAATTCTTCAAATTCGCTTATGTTTGTTGCTGTTAAATTCAGTTTGCCGCCCTCAGCTATTTGATACATTTTAAGTTTATCAATGGTGTCATAAAAAGGTTTCCATAGTTTTTTTGAAATCCAGAGATTAATTAAAAGCAGACTCAAAAAAAGTGCAAGCATAAGAATAAACATGCTTGAAACTACTGTGCTTATGAGGTCTTCACTTTCAAGCAGCAATTGACTTATAGTTATCTTATATGTTTTTCCTTTAACATCAGAATAAAAAACAAGCTGTGCATAAGGAAGGTCTTCATCTTCGCTTTTATCATATATGGTAACGTTCCTTATAACATCTTTTCCTTTTTCATTTTTTCCCGCAGGAATTATTTCAAGCTTATCGCCTGAAGGCAAATAAAACCGCGGAATACTATCAAATGTTTTAAGTTGTTTTATAATATTTGCCTTTTCATTATAAAGATTTTCTTCAACTGCTTCATTTATTATTTTTTGAATAGAAAAATAAAATATCACACCTGCTATAACGCACACAACAGCAGAAATGCCAATGTAATATAAACCGGTTTTATTGAGTAACCTCATATCGAAGCAAATTTATAACCTATTCCGTAAACAGTCTTCACATAATCTTCTCCGCCCTTTTCAATTATTTTTTTTCTTAGATTTTTAATATGAGTATATATAAAATCAAAAGAATCAACCGTGTCTATTTCATCGCCCCATAAGTGCTCGGCAATGGATTCTTTGGTAACAACCCTGTTTTTATTTGAAATAAAATAAACCAGCAAGTCATATTCTTTTTTAGTAAGTATGATTTCTTTTTTATTCACAAAAACCTTCATTTCATCAGGAGTGATTTTAATTTCATTAAATATAATTTCCCTGTTCCCCTCAAATTTTTTTCTCCTTATTATTGATTTCACTCTTGCATTAAGCTCCGATAAATGAAATGGCTTTGTAAGATAATCATCAGCGCCGATGTCGAGTCCCGATATTTTATCATCGAGTGAATTTTTTGCAGAAATTATTATTATTCCCGTATCGGAATTTTTGCCTTTAAGTTCGCGTATTATGTCCATGCCGCTGCCTCCCGGCAATGTAATATCAACAATAACGCAATCGTAATTATAAACGTCTGCCTTTTCAGAACCGGCAGGGTAATCCATTGCAGATTCACAAACATATCCCTCCTGTTTCAGATATGAAACAATGGAATTGCTGAGTTCTTTTTCGTCTTCTACAACTAATATTTTCATTTTACGCATTAAAGATAAAAATAAAATCTGAAGAAATGTTGTAGTTTTTGTATTTTTGCGATAACATTAAACTCAGAGGTTGTTTGAAATTTATAAAAAAATACGCCACAGATTCACAGATTATTTGAAATATAAAAATAATTAAATCTGTGAATCTGTGGCTGATTATGGCATTTATTTAGAGGAGCCGATTAATAAAATATCGATTGATTAAAAAAACTCAATTATTCAATATATGTTTTTTTACATATCAAAAATATTGTCATTTCTCTTAAATCCATTTATATGGGTTTTGATTCTGCTTTTTGCTTTTGCATTTACTGAAAACAAAATACATAAAAAGCGTTTTTTCTTGTGGGCTGTATTTCTGCTGATATTTTTTTCCAACTCTTTTATTTTTAATAAGGTCATGCATTGGTGGGAATATCCTGCGATGAATCAGAATAAAATCACACAACCTTATGATGTTGGCATTGTTCTCAGTGGCGGCATGGCAGTGAATGACCCTGAAATGAGCCGCATAAATTTTCGCAGCAGCACCGACAGGTTTTTGCAGGCGTTGAATCTTTACAAATCGAAAAAAATAAAAAAAATCATGCTTGTGGGAGGTGATGCGCGACTTTTTAAAAACGACGAAAAAGAATCGGAATTACTGAAAAAATACATGGTGCTGATAGGCATTTCCGATACCGATATTATCGCAGAAACGCAGTCGCAAAACACATATCAGAACGCAATTTATTCAAAAAAAATTCTTCTTGAAAAATTTCCGAAAGGAAAATATCTTCTGATAACTTCAGGTTATCATATAAAAAGAGCAAAAGCTTGCTTCAAAAAAGCAGGTATAAATGTTGTTCCATACAGCGTTGACAGGCGTGCCGGTAAAACAAAACACGACTTCGACTTCCTGTTTATTCCCAGCGTTGAAACTCTTTGTTCGTGGAACGGATTATTTCATGAATGGCTGGGGTATTTCAGCTATCTGATAATGGGATATATTTAAAGAAGTTTAAGGTTTAAGGTTTGAAGTTTAAAGTTTCGCAATGTTTTGCGTTCTTAGCGATTTCTTTGCGCTCTTTGCGTGAAATATTTGTTTTTCGAGGATTTTCAGCAAGGTTTCGCAGAGAGATGAATAAAATAAATTGTTAGTTGCCGTTTTTTACAACTTCAAACATTAGACTTCAAACTTTAAACTATTTATTATTTCACAACAATCATTTTCCTTGTTGCTCCGAAATTATTAGCTTCCATCTTGTAATAATAAACTCCTGACTCAAGTTCATCGCAATTAAAATCTACAGAATAATTTCCCGCAAATTTGTTTTCGTTAACCAGAATTCTTACTTCTTTTCCGAGAATATTATAAATGCTGATTTTTACATTCGTATTTTCAGGAATGCCATATATGATAGTTGTTAAATTATTTGAAGGATTAGGTTTATTCTGGCTCAGTGAATAGTCGTATACACTGCTTTTATCTTTTGTTCCCGAAATTAATGCGGCTTCTTTCAATACAATATTATTAAAAGGGTCGAACTCAACTGATGTAGGAACCTTTTTAAAATAAAATGCAAAAAACTGATTGTTTGCATCGTTCATAACTTTCACAACCGTGTCTGAAGCATCGCTGAAATTAATTCTTAATTCAATGGGCATTTTGAAAAACACAGTACCTGTTTGTGTTTGCTTTGCGTTGAAATCAACTGCCCAGTCGTTGTTAGGCATGTGAGAAATCCAATACGTATTCTGGTAAACGGGATGGTCGGGATTATAAATCCATTCATCAATGAACCATTGAAGTTGTTGTCCGCTCACTGTTTCAATTTTATCCTGAAAATCGGGAATAACCGATGATTTATATTTGAAATTTACAGTATCGGAAGCATATTCTTTTAATGAATTAAAAAATGCAGTATCGCCCATTACATACCGCAGCATATGCAAAACACATGCTCCCTTGCAATATGTGATTGCATAATTAAATAATGTATTTGAAGAAGGAGTAGTAACAGCCCACGAAGGATTTGAAATTGCCCATCCGGGATTGTTTGCAAGGTAACTATTTGCCTTGCTTTCAATTTCGTTTTTATAAGCAGTGTAACCGCTAACATTACCATACCATAAAGCAGTTACAAAAGTTGCAAATCCCTCGTTCAGAAAAATGTCAGCCCATGTGCCGCAGGTTATCATATCACCGAACCACTGATGTGCAAATTCATGAGCAACCAAACCTTCAGTCCAGCAATCGGGGCAAAAACTTGTTAATGACTGATTTTCCATTCCACCCCACGAAAAATCATCGTTTAATGTTGCAAAACCATTTTTTTCAAACGGGTGTTCACAGAATGTTTCTGAATAATAAGTTGCCATAGGGCAAATAATATTTTCCATTGGCTTCGGATTTTCGCCTGTGTTGTAATAAAATCTCATCGGAACACTATCATTCGGATTTGATAACTTGTGCCAGTATACAATATCAAGATTAAAATTCACTTTTGAAGTTACAATTGCAAGATATGTTGCAAGCGGGTCTCTGCTTTTCCAGTGATAATAAATCGTGTCAACATTTTTTGTTGAATCAACGAGTTTTCCGTTTGAGGCAAGCTTAACGGTTTTCGGCACTCTTGCCGTAAGTTCAAACGTTGCCTTGTCCGATGGTTTATCCCAGCACGGAAACCATTTCCTCGCTCCTTCAGGCTCGCAATCGGTGAAAACAAATCCCGTATTCACATAAAAAGCTCCATCGGAAACACTTTTATGGCTGTAGTTAATTTTCACCTGAACTATTTCACCCGGACTATATGTCCGGTCAAGATTTATCGTAAGAATGTTTGAAGAATGAGTATATGTAGTGCCTGCCATTGATACCGAAGTAATCTGCAATGAAGTGTTGACTGCGTTCAGCTTTATTGAGTTTAAAGCTGTATCCACTCTGAAAGTAATTGTATTGGTTCCCGAAAATGTTCTGGGATAAGGATTGATATAACAACTGTATAAATTCAGGTAAAGGGTATAATTTAAAACATCAAAAGAATGTTTCGGTGAGTTTGGCGACCTTTCATCAAGGCTTACAAGTGATGTATTGTGCGTTTTTTTGTAAGAGCAGTATTCCGCACCGCTCATGTTTTTAAAATCCTGGGAAAACATTATTCCGGGGAAAATAATTAATGCTGCAATAAAAGTTATGATTTTTTTCATTGGTAGATGTTGTTAATTCAACTTTAAAGATAATAAAAAAAAGCGAGAAGTCAAGAGTTAAATAAAAAAAACAA
>JAQUPB010000087.1 GCA_029004185.1 Bacteroidales bacterium
ATATCACAGCAACAGGAGGAACAATCTGTTTGAATATTCCGATAAATATAAGCGCAAACGGAGGAACAACATATACGTGGAATACACTTTCAAACAGCAATCCGTATAATGTAAATCCTAACGTAACTACAACCTATACGGTAACAGGAACCGACAACAATACATGCACCAATACCGCACAATGCGTAGTTATTGTAAATCCACTGCCAACAGTCACCGCGACAGGTGGAACTATATGCAGGGGGTATTCTTTGGTTATCACTGCTTCGGGAACTAATAATAATAATTACATTTGGAGTAACGGTGCCAACGGGTCTACTCAGAATGTAAGTCCTACTGTAACTACCACATATTGTGTAACGGGAACGGATGATAATACATGTACAGGAACTGCCTGTTGTGTGGTCATCGTGAATATTCCACCTCTTATTACAACAACGGGTGCCGAAATATGCAATGGAGCATCAGCAACGATAAGCGCAACCGGTACAGGAACCGGTTTAACATACACATGGAACATAGGCACAGGACAGAGCCAGAATGTTACTCCGGTTACAACTACAACTTATTACGTAACCGCAACGGATGTTAATGGATGCACAGGCACAGGACAAGCTGTGGTGATAGTAAATCAGTTGCCGTCAGTAAGTGTAACGGGCAAAACAATATGCTATGGAACATGCACAACATTAACTGCAAATCCAAGCGGAGGTTCAGGAACATATTCATCATATGTATGGACACCAGGACCATTAAGCGGACAAACAGTTACTGTATGCCCGGTTGTAAATACAACATATAATTTAACATTAACTGATAACAAAGGATGCACTGCAACAACAACAGTGTCTGTAATTGTGTCGCCGCAAATGTTTGCAAGCATTACAAAAATTGATGCCACTTGCGGATTACCAAATGCTTCGGCGCAGGTAACCCCCAGCGGAGGTATTCCTATTCCGACAGGCCCGCCTAATTATACTTATTTATGGAGCCCCGGAAGTTATAATACGGATATCATAAGCAATGTTTTATCAGGACCATATACTGTTACGGTGACTGATGCAATAGGATGCACAGTCACAGCATCAACAACGATTCTGGATACTCCTCCTGTAACGTTATCAACAAGTCAGACACCTACAAACTGCTTCCCCACAGGAACAGCAACAGTGAATGTACTTACAGGTACGGCTCCCTATACTTATACATGGAGCACTGTGCCGCCGCAGAACACACAGATTATAACAAATATTGATTCGGGACCATATACCGTTACGGTAGTTGACAGCAAGGGTTGTTCAAACATAGCTTCAGTTATAGTACTTGTAAATAATCCATTGTCAATCACAACTACGACCACTCCCGAACATTGTGATCAGAAGGATGGAACGGCAACTGCCAATCCTGCGGGTGGAAACCCGAATTTAGGTCCGTACACATATCTCTGGGATAATGGAGCGACAACAAAAACAATTACCGATCTTGCTCAGGGTTCTTATTGTGTAACTGCATCATATGGAACATGCAAAACATCAGGATGTGCAACAGTAACAGAAAAACTTGGTCCTAACGCCGACTTCACATTCACACCGGCGGTACTCGACATTCTTGAAAACACAACGGCACTCTTTGATGACCTTTCAACACCTGGCGGACAACCAATTGTTCAATGGCATTGGAATTTCGGTGACAACAACGGTAATTCTGACATCACAACTCCTGTACACACATTTACAGCTGTGGGAACTTATGTAGTCTGTCTGAAAGTTACTGACTCTCAAAATTGTGTGGATTCTATTTGCAAACCTATTATTGTAAAAGATATTTTCACGGTTTACATACCAAATGCATTCAGTCCGAACTCAGATATACTTAATGAGGGATTTATTCCGCAGGGATATCGGATCGATCCTGATGAATTCACGATGATGATATTTAACCGCTGGGGCGAACAAATTTATAAGACAAATGATTTGAATAAACCATGGAACGGAAGGTTCAATAATACAGGTGATTTGGTGCAGATAGGAGTTTATGTTTACAGGGTTGTCGTAAAAGAACTCGAAGGACCCGAACACGAGTTTATCGGCAGAGTGAGTGTGATACGATAAAAGAGTTTGACATTTGAAGTTGCGAAGCTTTCAACAGTATATTTTTTCGCACTATCCACCTGTTGGCAGGCAGACTTTACAATTTCGCAAATTCACAACTTCACAAATTATTCAAGTGTTATTCCGAAAACAAAAAACAGGTTTTCAAATTGAGGGTTATAAACCACAGAAGCTTTTACAGGCAATGAAAATTCATTGGTAATTTTTATATCGTGATTGCCGGTTATTCCTATATTAACTACACCCGCTGTATTGCCAAATGCACAAGCGAACGGAGTAAACCCAAGGAAAACATCAAAATCATTTTTCTTACAGGAAAAAGAATAACCAAGTTCAAAATAAGTCGAATAATAATTTTCGAGTGTTGTATCTTTTTTTAAATCATATCCCCAGCCGTAATCGATTCCGTACACGTAAGAGGCGACAAGAATGCTTATAGGAAAATTTTCAGGACCGTTATATTGCAAAGCAGTTTCAATCGTGTGAGAAGTTTTTTTACTTTCATAAACAGAATATTTTGTGTAATTGGAAAATGTTTCGTCGTGTGAAAAATAATCCATGGCAATTATTGAAAGTCCTTTAAAAGTATATTTCAGATAAGGGTCAGTTTCGCAATATGAACCGGTAAAGTTATACGAGCCCCATATTCCGAATTCAAGATTTTTATAAGTCAATAAAAACGAAGGTTGGATGTGGGGAGCCGAACCGTATGCCTGTCCCCGCCATACATAACGACTCACAAAATCGCAGGAAATGCCGGTAACTAATGAATCATTTTTTGCAGAAGAAGTATCTTTTTTATTTTCCGAATAACATGTATTCAGTAAAAAAATACAAAACAGAAAAAATAAAATTTTCTTACTCATTTGTTTTTAATTAAGTATTAAAATTTTGTAGCCCCACCAGGAATCCCCGCCTGCCAGTCCGGAAACCAACGCTGGCGGGCAGGGAACCTGGATTTAAAGTTTAGGAAACTTCCGTTCTATCCTATTTATTTATTTTCTTATTAATTTATTTTGTAGCCCCACCAGGAATCGAACCTGGATTTAAAGTTTAGGAAACTTCCGTTCTATCCATTGAACTACAGGGCCCTGATAAAAATTCTTTTAATATTACTCTTAATTTTTCTTTTCCACATCCACTTTTATAATAAAGTTCTTTTTCTCTCGCTTCCTTCCTGTCCTTAGTTTCTTCATAGTAGAATAAATTCCAAGGAATATAAAATTTTATCGACTTTGTTAAGCCATTGTTGTGTTCTTTTAATCTTCTTTCAATATTTTCAGTTTGTCCTACATAAATCCTCTTTGTTTTCTCACTATATATGGCATAAATATAAACCATTTGTTTCTTTTAATTTTATTTTGAAGCCTCATTAAAACCCCTGCTTGCCTTCAAATAAGTTCTACGTTAGTGAGCAAGAAGGCAACTTCCGTTCTATCCCTGCCTGCCGGCAGGCAGGCATTGAACTACAGGGCCGGATTAGTTTTCAGTTCTCAGTTTTTAGTTTAGAGTTTTCAGTTTTACAAAATTAGTGATTTTTTAGAATAAAAGTCATTCGTGATATTTAATAAATAAATTTTCAAATACAAACATCTGCCGCATTGTGCTTTAGGAGATTGTCAATAAAAAATTATATGTTTTTCAAACAGATTTATGCAGCATAAAAAAAAATATTTAGGTTTGCATTAAAATATAAAACTATGGGCGGTTTTTTCGGAACAATATCAAAACATGATTGTGTAAAAGATTTATTTTACGGAACAGATTATCATTCTCATCTCGGAACGAGAAGAGGAGGAATGGCGGTTCTCAATGAAAATGGCTTTAAAAGAGCAATTCATAACATTGAAAATTCTTATTTCAGATCAAAGTTTGAAGATGAACTCGCGGAGTTTCATGGCAACAGCGGGATAGGTGTAATAAGCGATACAGATGCCCAGCCGATAATTATCAATTCACATCTTGGTAAATTTGCTGTAGTAACAGTTGGAAAGATTATTAATATTGATGAACTTACAAAAGAAATTCTCGCTCAAAAGAAACATTTTGCCGAAATGAGTTCTATAGGAACAAATCCAACAGAACTTATAGCAATAATTATCAGTGAAGAAGAATCTTTTGAAAAAGGATTGGCAAAAGTACAGGAAAAAATAAAAGGGTCTGTTTCGGTACTTGTTCTGACCGAAAAAGGAATATATGCTTCAAGAGACAAATTAGGGAGAACTCCAATTATCATCGGAAAAAAGAAAGATGCATTTGCAGTTGCCTTCGAAACATCATCATTTCCGAATATAGGTTTTGAAACCGATAAATACATCGGACCCGGTGAAATTGTACTTGTCACTGCTGAAGGATACGAGCAAAAGAAAAAACCTAATGATAAAATGCAGATTTGTTCTTTCCTATGGGTTTATTATGGATACCCAAGTTCAAGTTATGAGAACTTAAATGTAGAAGATTGCCGTTATCGTTGTGGTTCTATGCTGGCAAAAAGAGACGATATTAAAATTGATTTTGTTTCCGGAATACCGGATTCAGGTATTGCTCATGCATTGGGATATTCAAATGAAAAAAATATCCCGTACAAACGGGCTTATGTTAAATACACTCCAACGTGGCCAAGAAGTTTTATGCCTCAAAATCAGAAAATGAGAGACCTTGTGGCAAAAATGAAACTTATTCCGAATAAAGCGTTAATAAAGGGAAAAAAGATTACTTTTTGTGAAGATTCAATCGTCAGAGGAACTCAGTTGCAGGAAAATGTTGAAATCCTTTTTGAGTATGGAGCAGAAGAAATACACATGCGCCCTGCCTGCCCTGCTTTGGTATTCGCATGCGACTTTTTAAATTTTTCCACTTCCCGTTCTATTCTTGACTTAGCTTCACGCAGAGCCATAAAAGAAATTGAAGGCGGTGATGATAAAAATCTTATAGAATATACAAACCCGGATTCGGATAAATATAAGCTGATGGTTGAATTAATAAGAAAACGATTGGGCTTGAGTTCGTTGAAATTTCAAAGATTAGATGATTTGGTGGAAGCAATCGGATTGCCAAAAGAAAAACTCTGTACCCATTGTTGGGATTGCTCCAGCTACTGCTGATTGTTAAAATTAAAAAGAAAGGCTGCCTCAAAAGTTGTTTAACCGCCAAGTTCGCAAAGTTGTCGCAAAGTTCGCCAAGAAGAAACGTTTAAATATCATTACTTTGCGTTCTTTGCTTTTTTTCTTTGCGCACATTGCGGTTAATTTTTTTCTCTTTTGAGACGACCTCTCTTTTTTTGTTTAAATTGTTTTTATTTTATTATGCTTCCGTCATCAAACTTCTCAACTGGCGATATGAAGCAAAGTTCACCTTTTGTGTTTTCCGCCATTAAAATCATTCCCTGCGACATTATTCCTCTCAATTCCTTAGGTTGTAAATTAACCAGAATGCTCACCTGTTTTCCTATAATATTTTCGGGTTCATAATTCTCGGCAATACCCGAAACAACTACTCTTTTGTCAATGCCTGTATCTATTGTCAACTTTAAAAGTTTTTTTGTTTTTGCAACTTTTTCGGCAGCAATAACCGTTCCCACACGAATGTCCATTTTTGCAAAATCCTCGTAAGTTATATCTGCTTTTTGCGGCGGCAGATTTGCTTGCGATGAAATAATATTTTCTTCGTTCATCTTTTTAGTGTTTTGAAGTTTTTGAATTTGTGCATTTATTGCATCATCTTCTATTAGTTCGAAAAGTAATTCGGGATTATTAAGTTTATGACCGTTTTGCATTATGTCAACTTTACCTATATCTTCCCATTTTACTTTCTCAATGTTTAACATTTTAATAACTTTTCCTGCAGAAAAAGGCAGAAATGGTTCCATTAAAGCAGATAAGTTTGCCGTAAGCTGAAGTGAAATATTTAATATTGTCTTAACTCTGTTTTCATCGGTTTTAATGAGTTTCCACGGCTCGGTGTCGGCAAGATATTTGTTTCCGGCTCTTGCCAGATCCATCAAATCTTTAAGGGCTTCACGAAGTTTATAATTTTCAATATTTTTTTCGATCTTTTCTTTTTGAACGTTTATTGATGCAATAATTTCGTTGTCGTAATCGTTTTTTTCCTGAATTTCGGGAACAACACCATTAAAAAACGTTTGAGTGAGCACTAAAACGCGGTTAACGAAATTGCCAAGTATGGCAACAAGTTCGCTGTTATTTCTTGTCTGAAAATCTTTCCATGTAAAATCGCTGTCCTTTGTATCGGGAGCATTTGCGGTTAATGCATATCTTAAAACATCCTGCTTGTTTGGAAATTCCTTTAAATATTCATGCAGCCAAACTGCCCAGTTGCGCGATGTTGAAATTTTATCTCCTTCAAGATTCATAAATTCATTTGCAGGAACATTATCGGGTAAAATATATGTTCCTTCAGCATGTAGCATGGTTGGAAAAACAATACAATGAAAAACTATATTGTCTTTCCCGATAAAATGAACGAGTTTTGTATCCTTGTCTTTCCAATACAACTCCCATCCGTCAGCTGACGAATTTTCTCCGGTCTTCTGGCTTCCGTCTTCTGTCTTCTTTTTTTCTGCCCATTCTTTAGTTGCGGAAATATATCCGATTGGCGCATCAAACCAAACATAGAGAACTTTTCCTTCAGCCTCTTTAAGGGGAACTTTCACTCCCCAATCCAGATCGCGTGTAACGGCTCTTGGCTGCAAACCGGTATCAAGCCATGATTTACATTGTCCCAATACATTTATTTTCCAATCTTCTTTATGTTCTTCAAGGATCCATTTTCTTAAAAAATCTTCATATTTATCAAGCGGCAAAAACCAATGTTTTGTTTCTTTTAACACGGGTTTATTTCCGCTCAAAACCGATTTCGGATTTACCAGATCAGTTGCATTCAGTGACGTTCCGCATTTTTCGCACTGGTCGCCGTATGCACTTTCGTTATTGCAATGCGGACAGGTTCCTGTAATATACCTGTCGGCTAAAAATTGTTTTGCCTCTACATCGTAATATTGTTCGGTATTTTTTTCAATAAAAATATTTTTATCATAAAGAGTTTTAAAAAACTCCGAAGCAGTTTCGTGATGTATTTTATTTGATGTCCGCGAATAAATGTCGAATGATATTCCGAATTCCTCAAATGATTTTTTTATTATTTCGTGATACTTATCAACGATTTGCTGAGGTGATACACCTTCCTGTTTTGCTCTGATGGTAATAGGAACGCCATGTTCATCAGAGCCGCCGATGAAAACAACATCTTCACCTTTTAGGCGCAAATATCGAACATATATATCGGCAGGCACGTAAACTCCCGCCAGATGACCGATATGCACGGGTCCGTTTGCATAAGGCAGTGCCGAAGTTACTGTGTAGCGTTTGAATTTTTTATTATCTTTCATTTAACATCTGTACTAAAATATGATTCTCTTTATTGGCAAAAGTAAACAAATAATTTTAAAATTTTCTTACATTTGCAGATATTGAAATTACTTCTATGAAAAAATCCACATCAACAAAATCAAAGCGTCAGTCGAAGGTTGAAAGAAAGACAAAAGAAACTGACATAAAGATTCTTTTGAATCTTGACGGACAAGGAAAATCAAAAGTTAAAACGGGCGTTGGTTTTTTTGATCACATGCTCGAACAAATAGGCAAACACGGCAATCTGGATCTGGAAATTATTGTAAAAGGCGATACGCATGTTGACGAACATCATACTATTGAAGATACTGCCCTTGCACTCGGCGAAGCATTCAACAAAGCACTCGGTGATAAAAAGGGAATTGAACGTTATGGATTTTTACTGCCGATGGACGACAGCATTGCTCAAGTCGCAATTGATTTTTCGGGCAGAAGCTGGCTCGAATGGAATACGGAATTTAAAAGAGAAAAAATCGGTGACATGCCGACAGAAATGTTTTATCATTTTTTCAAATCATTCACCGATACTGCAAAATGTAATTTGAATGTTAAAGCCGAAGGAAAAAACGAACACCATAAAATTGAAGCCATTTTCAAAGCATTTGCAAAATCAATTAAAATGGCTGTAAAAAAAGATCCGAAGAATAAAAACATTCCTAGCACAAAAGGGAAACTCTGATATTTGAACATTCGAACAATCGAATAATCGAACATACGAACAGTCGAACAAGATAACAAACAAATGAATATTGCTATAATAAAATATAATGCAGGAAATATACAGTCGGTGATTTTTGCTTTGCAAAGGTTGGGGATAGAGGCGGTTTTAACTGATAGCGCAGAAGAAATAAGGAGTGCCGATAAAGTTATTTTTCCGGGAGTTGGTGAAGCAAGCACCACGATGGAATATCTGAAAAAAACGAAACTCGATGAAATCATTGTTTCATTGAAACAACCTGTACTCGGAATTTGTCTTGGCATGCAATTACTTTGCAAATATTCGGAAGAAAACGAAACCAAATGTCTCGGGATATTTGATAATAAAATAAAATTATTTCCTCCAAAGCAAAAAGTTCCTCATGTGGGATGGAATAATATTTACAATCTTAAAAGTCCCTTATTTAAAGGATTAGCAGAAAAAAGTTTTGTATATTTTGTTCATAGTTTTTATGCCGAACTGAATGAAAATTCAATTGCAGACTGTGAATACATTTTGCCTTTCGGCGCTGCTTTGCATAAAAATAATTTTTATGCAGTTCAGTTTCATCCCGAAAAAAGCAGTAAAGAAGGAAGTTTGATTTTAAAAAATTTTATTGAATTATGTTAAAAATTTTTCCCGCCATAGATATTATTGACGGAAAGTGCGTAAGGCTGACAAAAGGCGATTATTCACAAAAGAAAATATACAACACAAATCCGCTTGAAGTTGCAAAACAATTTGAAGATGCAGGTTTGCAGTATTTGCATCTTGTTGACCTCGACGGAGCAAAAGAAAAGCGGGTAGTAAATCACAATATTCTCGAAAAAATAACTTCAAAAACTTCACTGCTTGTTGATTTTGGCGGAGGCATTCAAAGTGAAAAGGATATTGAAATAATTTTTGATTGCGGAGCAAATCAGGTAAATATAGGCAGTATGGCAATGAAGCAACCTGAGCTTTTTAAAACCCTGCTTTTAAAATATTCAAATGAAAAAATAATTCTGAGCGCCGATGTAAAAGATGAAAATATTGCAATACATGGCTGGCAGGAGGAAACAAAAATATCAATTTTTGATTTTATCAAAAGTTTTGAAAGTGAAAATTTAAAATTCGTAACATGCACTGATATAAGCAAGGACGGAATGCTTGAGGGACCTTCATTTGATTTGTATAAAAAAATTACTGCGACTTTTCCCGGTATTAACTTAACTGCAAGCGGCGGAATTTCTTCAATAAATGATATTGAAAAAATATCAGAGCAGAATATTTACGGGGTAATTATAGGAAAAGCTATTTACGAAGGAGCTTTTCAATTGAGCGAGTTAAAAAGGTTTTTATAATATTCGTAGTTAATATTTAAAACAACGACAAACGACAAACGACAAACCACAAACTTTTGAAACAATTTTTTACTCAAACAGGCCGTTTTGAAGTTTATTATACTTTCTTCCAAGATGTTTATAAGCGAGTTCGGTAACCTGTCTTCCGCGTGGTGTTCTCGCAATATATCCTTCCTGTATTAAAAAGGGTTCATAAACTTCTTCAATTGTGCCGGCTTCCTCGCCAACAGCAGTTGATATGGTGGTAATTCCAACGGGACCGCCTTTGAATTTATCAATTATTGTAGAAAGGATTTTATTATCCATTTCATCAAGTCCGTGTTCATCAACATTCAATGCATTCAAAGCATAATGTGTAATTTTTTCATCTATGGTGCCATCGCCTTTTATCTGGGCAAAATCCCTTATTCTTCTAAGCAGTGCATTTGAAATTCTGGGTGTTCCGCGGCTTCTGCGGGAAATTTCTTCTGCTGCAGCTTCAAGTAAAGGAATATTTAGTATACCTGCCGAACGTTTAATAATATTTTTCAGGAGTTTTGATTCGTAATACTCAAGTCGTGAAGTTATTCCGAACCTTGATCTAAGCGGAGCCGTAAGCAAGCCCGAGCGTGTGGTTGCTCCTATTAACGTAAAAGGGTTTAGTTTTAGCTGAACGCTTCTGGCATTAGGTCCGGTATCAATCATTATATCAATCCTGTAATCCTCCATAGCCGAATACAGATATTCTTCAACAACCGGGCTGAGGCGGTGTATCTCATCGATAAATAAAACATCAAACTCACCAAGATTGGTAAGTAAACCGGCAAGGTCACCGGGTTTATCAAGAACAGGACCGGATGAAACTTTTATTCCTACGTTAAGTTCATTCGCAATAATGTATGCAAGTGTTGTTTTACCCAATCCGGGAGGACCATGCAATAGGACGTGGTCAAGAGCTTCTTTTCTTTGTTTTGCCGCTTTTACAAAAACTTTTAAGTTTTCTATAATCTGGTTTTGTCCCATGAAATCATTAAAATCCGAAGGTCTCAGAAGCTTTTCAAACTCCTTGTCAACTTGTGTCAGATTTTCGGGGTCCGGGTTCAGATTTTCATTCATAAAAAACTTTTATACAAAAACAAAATTAACAATAAATTTTATACTTTTTCCCTTATTCACAAACATAAATATTTTTAAATAAAAAAAAATTTTTATATTAGCCCCTTGAAATCAAATCAAAACATAATTATATGAAAAGTAAAAGTATTATAGTTCCAATTGATTTTTCAAAGGAATCATTGAACGGTCTGCGTTTAGCAATTGTTTTTGCAAATGCTTTAAAGAAAAATATCTGCATGGTTTATGTACAAAGAAAAACCACAAGCAATTATCTCTCAGTTTCGGTAAAAGAAGAACTGGAATGGGCGGAAACACAGTTTGAAGAAATAATAGATAAGTATAGAAGCAAATTGGTCGGCTGTAAGTTGGGTTATAAAATACGAAAAGGGAGAATATATGAAGAAGTTGTTAATCAGGCAAAGTATAATGACGCTTATCTGATAGTTTGTTCCACTCACGGAGCTTCGGGTTTTGAAGAATTTTTTATAGGAAGCAATGCATACCGCATTGTTTCTGCTTCGGAATGTCCCGTTTTATCAATAAGAAAAGGCGCTTATCCGGAATCAATAACAAAAATAGTTATGCCTATAGATACCAGTAAGGAATCACGTCAAAAAGTTCCGTTTACCTGTGATTTGGCCGAACTATTTAACGCTGAACTTCATGTTCTTTGTGTTTCAAGTTCCACTTCAGCAGAAACCACTAAATTACTGAACGCATATCTTACACAGGTTTCGGCATATTTGAACAAAAGAAATATAAAATTCCAGAAAAAAATGATTACGGGAAGCAATGTGGCAAAAATAATTATGGACTATGCAAATCTGATAAAGGCCGATCTTATTACTATCATGACTGAACAGGAAACCTCAACTCAAAATCTGCTTTTGGGTGCTTATGCACAGCAAATGGTTAATCATAGCAATATTCCGGTAATAACAATACGACATGAAGAAAAAGGGAAACTTGATATGTTTTAGTATTAATCTATCAAATAATCGAATGAAATACTTAACGGTTTTACTTTTTACTCTCTTTTGTTTTTTCAGGCTTTATTCCCAGAATGAAGGAAGAGTCGAAATCATACAGGATCCGAAAATAGATGAACTTGTAAAACTGCATACCAATTTCAACGAACATTCGAAAGGAATTAACGGTTACAGGATACAAATCTTTTTTGATTCCGGTAATAATGCAAGAAGTAAAGCAGAAAAAGTAAGATATGATTTTTTATATAAATACCCCGATACACAGGCATATTTGCTTTTTCAGCAACCTTATTTCAAAATAAGGATTGGTGATTTCCGTACCCGCCTTGATGCCGAAAGGTTTTTAAAAACTATTGAAAGTGAATTTCAAAATTCTTTTATAGTTAAGGATATCATTAATTTTCCTAAACTTTAGAATTTTTAAAATTAAAGTAGAATCTGTGCTCCATTAAAATTATTATAAATAAATGCAAAATTTTTAATTATTATGAAAGTAGTAATATTAGCAGGAGGTTATGGAACCCGTCTGAGTGAAGAAACAGACATTAAACCAAAACCAATGGTTGAAATAGGCGGCAAACCTATTTTGTGGCATATAATGAAAATATATTCCCATTATGGATATAATGAGTTTATCATTTGTTTAGGATACAAAGGCTATTTCATTAAAGAATATTTTTCGAATTATTTTTTGCATCAATCAGATTTAAGCATTGATTTTGAACATAACGACATTAAATATCTTTCTACAAAAGCAGAACCATGGAAAATAAACTTAATTGATACGGGTTCCGAAACAATGACAGGAGGAAGAATAAAAGCAGTTCAGAAGTATATAGGTAAAAAACCTTTCATGCTTACATACGGAGATGGCGTTGCAAACATAAATATTAACAAATTAGTTGATTTCCATAAAAAGAATGACAAAATGCTGACAATTTCCGCAGTAAAACCGGGT
>JAQUPB010000088.1 GCA_029004185.1 Bacteroidales bacterium
TATTCCTGATTTGATGTTGCCTCATTATAACAGGCAGGGCTTTGACCATGTGTATCAGAATTACACACTGCGTTCGAAACAGGGAAATGAATTTTCGGAATATCTGAAAAGCAACGGTGTTGAAGTATTAACACAGTTCCGCAAACCATATTACAAACATGAAGGTTTAAAATTAACTAACATTGGATTTCCTGAAACCGAAGCACTGAGCCGTGAAGTATGCTCTCTGCCTATGAATGTTGAGATTGATGATGATGAGATTGACTATGTTATAAAGGTTGTGAGAAGTTTTTATAGAAAATAAAAAATCCAAAGTGCATAGTTTTATAAAAAGCATATACCACAAATGTTTTCCCAAAAGTACTTTTGCTCATAAATTATTCTGGAGATACCGTTATTATTTCCAAAAAGCCGAGGCGGATTATATTAATCTGGAAAAAATTTCTGAACATCCTCACCGTCTCGAAATATTAAAATCATTAAATGCAATCACCGATGTGACTTCAGTTTTGGAAATAGGAGCTTCATGGGGTCCGAATTTGTTTCTTATTGCGAAAAATCATCCCGCTGTTAGATGTCATGGTATTGACATATCAGCTAATATGGTTAAACTCGGCAAATCCTTTTTTGAATATAAAAAAATAAAAAATATTTCTTTGGAAATAAAAGAATTATCTTTATTGAGAGATTTTAAGGATAATGAATTTGATGTTGTTCTTTCAGATGCTGTTTTGGTTTATTCGGATGACAAACATATAAACAAAACTGCATATGATATCAGCAGGATAGCAAAGAAAGCTGTAATTCTTTCTGAATTTGATGATGATTCGGGCAATTCATCGGGTTTTGCGTTTGAATCGGATTGGGTGAGAGATTATAAAACATTGTTCAGCAAATATTCAAACTCTGTTCAGAAAAAATCTTTTACGGAAGATGTTTGGCCCGGAAAATGGTCGAAATATGGAAAACTTATTACTATATTATTAAATAAAAATTAACATAAATGAAAGAGCTTTCTCACATCACTGAAACGTTTACCGAGTCTGTCATTCGTGAAATGACAAGAATCAGTGATTCGCTTGGCGGTTATAATTTATCGCAGGGATTTCCCGATTTTGATGCTCCCGATGAAATAAAAAATGAAGCTATTAAGGCAATAAAAGATAATCTTAATCAGTATTCTGTTACATTCGGCGAACCCGAATTAAGAAATGCGATAAGCAAAAAAGCATTGGAATATAATAATATTAAATGCAACCCTGCATCTGATATTACGGTTACCTGCGGCGCTACCGAAGCAATGCTTACTGCTTTAATGGCAATTATTAATCCGGGAGATGAAATAATTATTTTCGAACCATTTTATGAAAATTACGGACCCGATGGAATACTTTCGGGTGCAACGCCCCGCTATGTCACAATGCATCCTCCCGATTGGCATTTCGATTATAAAGAACTTGAAAAAGCTTTTAATAATAAAACAAAAGCAATAATTATAAATACACCCAACAATCCAACCGGAAAAGTTTTTACAAAAGAAGAAATGCAGTTTATTGCCGGGTTGTGCCAGAAATGGGACGTATATGCAATTACCGATGAAATTTATGAACATATTTTATATGATAATTGCAGGCATATATCAATGGCTTCGCTTGATGGAATGGCAGACAGAACAATAACAATAAATTCCGTTTCGAAAACATATTCGGTTACTGGATGGCGTGTGGGCTGGGCTATTGCCTCCAAAACTATAACTTCAAGAATAAGAAAAATCCACGACTTCATGACTGTTGGAGCACCCACACCACTTCAGCATGCATCCGCAAAAGCATTATTATTTCCTCAAAACTATTATGACGATTTACATGGAAAATATGATAATGCACGCAATTTCCTCTTTAATGTATTAAAAGATAACGGATTTAAACCTTATCTGCCCAAAGGTTCGTATTACATTACTACTGATGTAAGCCCTCTTTGGGATAAATTAAAAGCTTCCGATGATTTTGACTTCAGCCGCAAATTGCTCGAAAAAACAAAGGTGGCAACAGTTCCCGGATTTTCTTTTTATTCAAAACAGGGTATTGTGACAAAACAAGTGAGATTCGCTTTTTGTAAAAAACAGGAAACACTCTCGAAAGTGAAAGAATTATTTTCGGAGAAATTGTAAGAATAAATTATTTTATAAAAATCAAGTAACATTGAAAATTCAGAATTTTCTTGAAAAATACCGACCGGAAATTGAAAAAGCTAATCTCTATATACTGATGATATTGGTTTTTTCGATGCCGTTTTTTAAAGCGCTTATTCCTAAATTAATTTCACTTTGGCTTATTGCACGACTTTTGCAGGGTGATTTCAAAAACAATTTTTTAAAAGATATTAACAAACCATTATTATATCTAATAGGCTCATTTTATTTATTTCATGTTATAAGCCTCTTATATTCGTCTGATAAAACTGCTGGATTATTCGATATCGAAGTTAAATTGTCTTTGATAATTTTTCCTTTTATAATAATTGCTTCAACTGATTTAATTAAAAGGAAATTTAATGTAATACTTAAAACATTTGTATTGGGGAACTTCGCAGCAGCTTTAATTTGCCTGTTATACGCATTATATAATTCTACAGGCTTTGATGGAAATAAATTGATATTTAATGCCGCTGTTTTGGATAGTAAATTATCATTTTTCAGATCGATTACCCAGGGAGGAAATTACTTCTTTTATAAGCATTTATCAGTATTTATGCACCCTGCTTATTTTTCAATGTATATTTCCTTGTCGCTTATTATCATTTTTTATTTTGTTAAACAGAACAACTTTATAACCAGAAAATCGGAGAAAATGTTTTTTTATGCAATTTCACTTTTTTTTCTTGGTTTTACTTATTTGCTGTTTTCTAAGGCTGGGATATTTGTGATTATTTTGATTTTAATTTCTTTTTTTATTTACTTATTGAAGCAAAAAGAAAATATTTTTATAAAAATTTTATTTTTCATACTAATTGCATTGTTTATTATTGTGAATTTTAAATATAATGACAGGATAAATATTTTGATAAAAGAATACAAAACAACGGAGTTTGGATTGCAAAATAATAAGATGACATCCGATAATGACAGATTTAATATTTGGTTATCATCAGTTGAAATTATTAAAAATAATGTTTTGTTGGGTGTTGGAAACGGAGATGTGGAGGATGAATTGAAAAATGTTTATAAAAAGCATAATATGCAGGCAGCTATTGATAAATCCCTCAATGCTCACAACCAATTCCTCGAAACTTTCATTGCTCTTGGTATAGTTGGATTTATGATGCTTGTGACGATAATAATTATTCCTTTGATAAATGCCATAAAAAAAAGAAAAATACTTTTATTGGCGTTTGTAGTTATAATTATAATTAACTTTATGTTTGAGTCAATGTTGAATACTCAGGCGGGCGTTGTTTTCTTTGCATTTTTCTTTTCTTTTTTGAATTTCGTGAGTAAAGAATAATCTGTGAATCTGTGGCTGATTTATTTATCTTCATTATTATTTATAGAATCAAAATAATTTAGAAATAGATTTATGAAAATGATTTCCAAGAATGAAATTTATAAATTATTAGAAAAAAACTACAATAAATACAATAGCCCTTCCTTTATTGAATCTGACCCGGTTTCTATTCCTCATAAGTTTTCGAAAAAAGAAGACATTGAAATTGCGGGATTTATAGCTGCCACTATAGCCTGGGGACAACGAAAAAGCATTATTAAAAATGCAAACAGAATAGTTGAACTCATGCATGATTCTCCTTATGATTTTTTAATGAATGCAAAACAAAAAGATTTTGAGAAATTTAATTGCTGTGTTCACAGAACCTTTAACGGTGCTGATTGCATTTACTTTTTGAAATCATTGCAAAATGTTTATTTGAATCATGGAGGAATTGAAAATTGTTTTAATGAAGCACTGAAAAAAGAAAACGATTTGAGATTTGCCATTTCATATTTCAGAAAAATATTTTTTGAATTGCAACATTCTAAAAGAACAGAGAAACATTTTTCAAACCCTGATAAAAAATCCACGACAAAAAAAATAAATATGTTTTTACGTTGGATGGTGCGAAATGACGCCAGGGGAGTGGATTTCGGAATATGGAAAAAAATAAAACCAAGTCAGTTATATATTCCTTTGGATGTGCATGTAGCAAATACTTCCCGAAAACTTGACTTGCTGAAACGAAAACAAAACGACTGGCAGGCAGTTGTTGAACTTACTAATAAACTTAAAGAATTTGATGCCGATGACCCTGTGAAATATGACTTTGCTTTGTTCGGATTGGGAGTTAATGAAATTTGAAATATAATAAACTTCATCATTCGATATTCGTTATTCGAAATTCATTATTTTTTATTTTGAGTTTATGATTTAAAAATATCAAACACTGAACACTGAATGTGGAATTTCGAAGTGAAAAATTCTATTTTATTGAAAAATAAAATATCATTTTAAATTTTCTAAGAATTTAATTATCTTTGTTTTGTGGGAGAAAATATGAAAAATATAAGGGGGATATATACATCGAGGTGGGGCATATAATAGTTATCATCAATTTTTAAATTTATGAGAGCAACAATTATAACCATTTTGATATTAGTCATACTTTCTTCATGTAAGAAAGACAAGGATAATCAACCGCCGAAAAATGATGGAGACACCAATATTCCAACTTTCTTAACTTTTAATGGACATATTGGAACAAACGATAATTCGACTTTAATTTCATATGACAGTAACCTTGTGATTTGTGGATACTCTGATACTAATATTTGTATTTTGAAAATTTCTAAATCGGGAAATCAGATTTGGAGAAAGGATATTTATGCGGGATATAATTGTCAGGCTTCTGCAATATCAGAATCATTAAATCATGATCTTTATATTTGTGGTAGAACTTCAAGAAACTATTCAATCTCGTCATATGATGTTCTTCTGATAAAAACAAATTCAATTGGTGATACAATATGGACTAAAACATACGGAAGCAAAAAAGAAGATTATGGTTTTCAAATAATCAATACAAAAGATGGTAACTTTTTAATTGGTGGTATTTCATATAGCGATACTACAACCGCATTTTGTGATATTTATTTAATTAAAGTCAATACAAATGGTGATACGATTTGGACAAGAACCTATCCTGATTCCGATCAAGAAATTCCTTTTCATTTGTTAGAGACTCAAAATGGAGAATATTTAGTAACTGGAACAAATGAAGATAATAGTCAACCAAGAGAATTATATTTTCTGAAAGTTAGTGGGAATGGAACAAAACTTTGGGATAAAAAAATAGGTCCAGCTACTTGGAAGTGGGGCTATTCTACAATTGAATTGCCAAACGGAGATTTATTGACTTGCGGACAGCATACTACGAATGGTTATAGTCAGGTTTTGCTCTTAAAAACAGATGATCTTGGAAATGAATATTGGGAAAAAGAACTTGGTGCGACCGATTTATCAGAAATAGGAAATTCGATAAAACAAAATGCAGACGGTACATTTTTTATTACAGGGGCTTCATATAATGTCAGTACTATGTATTATGAAATTATTCTTCTAAAAGTTGACCCCAATGGGAATCAATTATTGTTAAAAAAAATTGGTAGTTCATCTAACAGCAATGGCTTAAACCTCTTAAAGGATATCAATGACGATAATATAATTACAGGCAATCTTAATGGAAGTATTTTTATGACTAAAACTGATAATAAAGGATATTTTAAATAACCAGATAAAAAACTATGAAAAAAATAATTTTATTTTTTATTGTAATCAGTTTGGTTGTTTCTTGCAAAACAAATAAGAATGTATCTGACCAAACAAAGAGTAATGATAAGACTTCGGTTAGTGCAAAAAATGATGGTTCATCTTTTGAAAATGCCATTGTAATAAATGAAAAAACGGAATCGGCTGGTGTTGGTGCAGAACATACCTGGCTTAATAAAAATTATCCTGGATGTAAATTAATAAAGCAAACACTTGCTAATCATGATAAGAAACCATATGATATAATGGATATTAAAACAACTGATGGAGAGAAAAAAAGTATTTATTTTGATATATCAAACTTCTTCGGAAAATTTTAAATTCTAAATTCTAAATCGTAAATCCTGAATTTTTACAACCTATATCCCACAAAAAACCTGTACTTTGAAGCATAAAATTGGAGTATTGCATTGCTTATGTTTGCATAACAGATATCATTCATGCCGAATGCCCCTATGACAAACTTTTTGCCGTTATATCCAATGAAATATTTAAGTCCGAGTTTGTAGCCGAACTCCGATTTTGATTTAATGTCGCATTCCTGTTTTTGGTAACCTCCGCCGATGAACAACATAGGCGTGAAATAAAATCTTTTTAGAATTATTGAATACGCATAGCCGGGAGAAATCTCATAATTATAAAATTCGCCCCACCTGAAAGCATCGAATTCGGAATAGTTTTGTTTTTCTGTTTTCGGAATCAGGGACGAATCGCTATTGATATATATGTGGTTTAGGGAAGCCATTAATAAAAACGAACCTGCACTTCTTAATTGTCTTTCGGTTTGGTTGAATGATGCTTTTAATGAAAATTTACGCGAAAAAATATAAAAACAATTTATTGTAAGGTTTCTCAGTTCCATGCCGGGAATAGTCGGATATTTTGAGCTATCATTCCAGTTCACATCAAATGAAGGAGCATTTAATAAATAAAAGCCCTGGTAATTCTGATAACTTGCCTCTAATGCAATCCGTCTTCCGTAAAGGAAAACCTGTAAATTACTATATTCTGTTCTTCCGTACTTTAAATCTTTTTCTTCATCTCTTGGTAATTTTGTAAAAATCGAAAGTCCGATAAAGTTACTCGCAAACCCTGCGCCAATGCTTTCGACAATGTTGGGTGAATAACTTATTTTTTTGCCGATATTGTATCTGTCGGAAATATCGAGTGCAAGCAAAGGAGATTGAATCAATGCTTTTATTACAAAGCCATCATATCTTTCAATATTAGGGTATCTGGCAGGAATATAACTTTGTGATTTTAACTGGAAGGAAAATAGTATTAATGCTACTAAAAAAAAAATTCTGTTTTTTGCAGGCATGCTAAAATTCTTTAAAACCAACAATTTCCCTCACTTCTTTTAATGTTTTTGCTGCACTTTTTCTGGCTTTTTCTGCTCCTTCTTCGGCAACTTTCTTCAGATATGCGTTGTTTGCTTTTAATTCTTTTATTTTTTCACGGAAGGGATTTGTGAATTTTATAATATCTTCAGCAAGCTGCTTTTTTAAGTTACCATATTTTAAAGTACAGTCGTTGTATAAATCATCAAAATGTTTAATTGTTTCGCTGGCTGAAACTGCATTCATCAGCAGAAAAAGATTTTCTATTACTTCGGGTTTCTTCTGGTTTATTTCGGTTGGACCGGCATCAGTAACAGCTTTCATTACTTTTTTTCTGATAACCTCGGGCTCATCAACCAGAAATATTGCATTATTTGGTCCTTCCGATTTTCCCATTTTTCCGCTTCCATCGAGTCCCGGAATTTTTATAAGTTCTTCCCCGAAGTTATAAGCAACAGGTTCGGGAAAATAGTTTACATTATACATCCTGTTGAAGCGGGAGGCAAAATTTCTTGTCATTTCGAGATGTTGTTCCTGGTCCTTACCGACAGGAACTTTTGTGGCTTTGTGAATTATGATGTCGGTAGCCATTAAAACAGGATATGTGAGCAAACCGGCATTTACGTTGTCGGGTTGAACGCGTACTTTTTCTTTAAAAGATGTGCATCTTTCGAGTTCACCTAAATAGGAAATCATATTTAAAAGAAGGTAAAGCTCCGGAATTTCATGAATATCGCTTTGCAGATAAATTGTTGCAGCTTCAGGATCCAATCCGCAGGCAAGGTATTCGGCAAGCACCTGCTTTATATTTTCCATGAGATTTTCAGGAGTGGGATGTGTTGTGAGGGAATGAAAATCGGCAATAAAAAAGTAACATTTATGCTTGTACTGCATTTTTACGAAATTTTTCATTGCACCGAAATAATTTCCGAGATGCAGATTTCCTGTTGGTCGTATTCCGCTTACTACTGTTTCCAATGTTAAAATATTTTTAATTTAAAGTGCAAAATTATTAAAAACTAACTGGAAATTCATACATTTGTTAATCTAAAGTTTAAACAAATGATTAACACTCAGATTCCTGACGCTGCAGCAATTATTAGCGCTTATGATTTAATAAAGCCATATATAAATCGTACTCCCGTGCTTACCTGCAGCATGTTTAACAGAATGTTTGATTGCGAATTGTTTTTTAAATGTGAGAGTTTCCAGAAAGTAGGTGCCTTTAAATATAGGGGCGCTACTAATGCAGTATTTTCAATGCCTGATAATGAAATAAAAAATGGAGTGGCAACGCATTCTTCAGGAAATTTCGCACAGGCACTTTCGCTAGCTGCGAAAATGCGCGGGGTGAAGGCTTATATTGTTATGCCAAGCAATTCACCAAAAGTGAAAAGTAATGCAGTAAGAGATTACGGCGGCGAAATAATCTTCTGCACCCCTACATTACAGGCAAGGGAAACAACTCTGGCAGAAGTCGTAGAAAAAACAAATGCTGTTTTTGTCCATCCGTATAACGATTACAAAATAATTGCAGGGCAAGCGACTGCTTGTTACGAATTAATCAATGAAATAAATAAACTTGATATTATTTCCGCACCTGTTGGCGGTGGAGGTTTATTGAGCGGCACATTGTTGTCTGCTCATTATTTTTCTTCCGCAACAAAAGTTATTGCCTGCGAACCGGAACTTGCAAATGATGCATGGCAATCATTAAAAGCAGGAAAAATAATTCCTTCGGTAAATCCCAATACTATTGCCGATGGACTGAAAACTTCACTTGGTGATAAAACCTTTCCGATAATAAAAGAGTATGTTGCGGAAATTGTAACCGTGAGCGAAAAGGCAATTGTGGAAGCAATGAAACTTGTTTGGGAAAGAATGAAAATCATTATTGAACCATCAGCAGCAGTTACTTTTGCGGCGTTGCTTGAGAATAAATATGATCATAAAGGAAAAAGAATCGGAATCATTTTTTCGGGCGGAAATGTTGATCTGGAAAAACTGCCATGGATGTAAATCGGTATTATTTTATAAAAAAATCAAAATTTCACGCAAAGAACGCAAAAAAAATCGCCAAGAACGCCAAGTATTGAATGTTGAAGTTAGGCTTTTTTCTTTGCGGACTCTGCGAAAAACTTTGCGCTCTTGGCGTGAAACCTTTTTACCTTTTCTTCTTAAAAAACTCTTTTAATATTTCACTGCATTCTTTTTCCATAACATCTGAGATTACTTTTGTTTTGGGATGCAATATTTTTTTATGCAGTAAAGTATATCCTCTTTTTTCATCAGAAGCACCATAAATAATTTGTTTTATTTGTGTCCAGTAACATGCTCCCGCGCACATAACGCATGGTTCGAGAGTAACGTATAATGTGCATTTGTTTAAATATTTCCCGCCAAGAAAATTTGTTGCGGAAGTAAAAGCGAGCATTTCTGCGTGAGCAGTAGCATCATTAAGAGTTTCGGTTTGATTGTGTGCCCTTGCTATGATTTTATTTTCACAAACAATAACTGCACCAACAGGAATTTCATCTTTATCAAAAGCTTTTTGCGCTTCTTTCAAAGCTTCTTTCATGAAAAAACTATCAAAGAAATTTAATATTGAATCGTTCATTTACGGAGTCATTAGTCAATAGTCATTGGTCATTAGTAAAAACTTCGATATTTTTACTCGTGGCTCACAGCTCGTAACTCATAGCTTTTTGATTATTTTTTTATTCTGTCAAGACCTGCTTTTGCTTTCTGTTCTATGCTGTATTTAAATTCGGAATTATTTAATGACAAACATTTTTCGAAATATATTTTTGCATTTTTAAAATCTTTTTGCTTTTCGTAAATCAGGCCGAGTTGAAGAGCAGAGTTGGCAGCATAATAATAAGGTGAGCCCGAACCTATATTTATAGTTAGTTTATAATAATTTACTGCTTTTTCGGTATTATCGAGTTTATGATATATTCTTCCCAGCCGGTATGTGAATTCTATCATATCTTTTTTTGCTTTATAAACTTCATTGGGACTTTTCTCGGTTAGTGCATCAAGTGCTTTTTTATAATAACCGCCGTCAAACAATAATCTTCCTTTTAAAAGATAAACATTTGGAACGTTACCGCTTTCAGCTTCTTTCTGTGCATTCTTATCCTCATCAATTTCAGTATATCCGTATAATTTAACCTTTTTAATATACTCATTATATTTTGCGATGTTATTATTTACGAGGTAACACCATGCTATTCTTTGGTATGAAGCTTTGATGAAATTTTTTCCTTTAAATTTTGTTGCATACTTTTCAAAATGCGAAACGGCTTCTAAACTCAGTTTATTCAAATATGCACTGCCAAGCATGAATTCAAGAAAGTGGAAAGGATAGGCATTTGGATTGTCAGTATGGTCGGTAAGTATTCTTATTGCATCGTCATTTAATCCTTTTCGCATCGCCAGGCTGGCTTTTGCAAAACTAACGAGCGGCCCTTTATTTTCATCAGTTTTTACTATTTCATAAATCATTTTTGTATTTTCTTCGGCATCATTGGTTATATTCATGCTCATAAATGAAAGCAGGAATACCACCTCACTGTGTATGTATGAAAATTGTGAACTGCTTCCGGTTACTTTCAGAACATATTCCATTTCATTTATTCCCTGTTTTATTGAGCCATTGTAACCGGCAAGATTTATCATCCATTTGTATTTTTCGGGTATCGAGCCGATAAGAACGTGCAGCAGTCCAAGCATCATCTTATTGGGAATAAATGAGGGAAATTTTTTTGCGTTATCTTCCGTGAAAATATATGCTTTTCTGATTTCCATTGCACCTGTTAAAAATTCTTCATATCTCATTCTTATAAAAGCCCACTGCAGATTTATCTGTGCTTTGGAATATAAATAGTATGGTGATGATTTATCGCCCTTATCAAGTTTCTCAAGCCGCTGGTCTTTGTTGTTTTTAAGAACATTGAATTCCTTGCTGTTTTCGCCCACAATCAAAGTAAGGAAATCAATATAATTCTCAATTAAAAGAGGAATGTCGTTTTGCGGATTTGTTGTTTTCTCAACATTAAGAAGCCTTTTGCCTTCCTGAAAATTCAGGTTTATTACATTTGTGTATGCATTTATGCAGTTTTTATTGAAATCGAATTTTGCTTCTGCATTATTACAAATGGAAGTAACAGCAATAAATGATATTGAAAATATAATCCGGGAAAGATTCAAAAAAATATATTTAGAAATTAAAGTATAATGCTTAAACTTTCACTGTACCTGCAATAATCGGGTCAACAAGAACTCTTCCGCAATACTCACAAACAATAATCTTCTTTCTTTGCCTTATTTCAAGTTGTCTCTGAGGTGGAATTTTATTGAAGCATCCGCCGCAGGCATCTCTTTCAACTGTCACCACAGCCAAGCCATTCCTGGCGTTTTTTCTTATTCTTTTATATGCATTGAGCAACATTTCTTCAATGATTCTTTCATTTGATTTCGATTCCGACAAAAGTACATGTTCTTCTTTTTCTGTTTCAGTAATAATATCATCAAGTTCGGCTTTTTTAACTTTTAAATCGGATTTGCGTTCACGAATGATTTTGTTTGATTTTTCTATTACTTCATTCTTGGCTTCAATATTTGCTTTGTTTTCTTTTATCCGTTTTTCAGCAAGCTGAATTTCAAGATTCTGATATTCTATTTCTTTTGTCAGAGAATCGTACTCGCGATTATTTCTTACATTTTTCAATTGTGTTTCATACTTTTTTATCAATGCTTTGCATTCGGTAATGAAACTTTTCTTTTCCGTGATTGATGCAAGAAGTGCATTTGCTTCATCGGTATAATTTTGCACTCTTGTTTCAAGTCCTTCAACTTCGTCTTCCAAATCCTGAACTTCCAGAGGCAATTCACCTCTCACTGTCCTTATTTTATCGACTTTTGAGTCAATCTGCTGCAATTTGTATAATGCTTTGAGCTTGCCTTCAATTGATGTATCAATTTTTTCTTCGGCTTTCGAAACACTTTTAATTACCTTTACTTCTGTGGTTTTTTTCTTCATACTTTGTGTTGCCTTCTCTTCTTTTTTAGATTTAATTGGTTTTTTCTCGCTTTTTATGATTTGGTTTTTCTCTTTTGTTTCCTTGATCTTTTTAATTTCTTTAACTTTTTCTTTTTTCTGAACTGGTTTCTTTTTTTCAACCTTCTTGCCTTTTGACGGTAATTTGCTTTTCGCAGCTTTTTTG